>PXFS01000029.1 GCA_003564185.1 Flavobacteriaceae bacterium | reverse complement strand
TTTTTTCATAAGAATTGAATTTATGATTTTAAATAAAAACAGATTTTAAATTCATCCGTAGATTTGATCTTCTTTAAGCAAAACAACTTAAGACTACAAACACTAGAAAATTCAACAGATTTGCTATTTATTTTTTATTAAGTTTATAACTTTTTATATCAAAACACCACAACCTAAAGGACATAATCTTATATTTTTTAAAGTATAATTAAGGTTTACCATTCCAATTTATAAGATTCAGACTTTATTTAATTTATTTCTGAGATTGTTTTCAATTTAGAATCAATTTTATTAAAAATAAAAAACAATGCATACTGCATAAAATAATATTTAAACAAGAAATCAAAAATCTAGCATCAGAAATATTTTATAACAATCCTAAATTGATAAATTATGATATAATCAAAAATTTATCAGAATAAAAGCGTTTAGTTTAATTTTGACTCAAAAGAACTATATCAAGTGAGGCATCTGATATGTCAGCATCAGCACCGTCTGAATAAATATACAACCTTAACAAATCTCCTTGATCAAAAAAAGCAATTCTTGTATAAAGCATTGTCCATCTCATCCCTGAATTAGATTGCCATAATCCCTGCGGGTTGTCTGCATTAGTAACATCAACACATTGGAAAAAGTTTCTTGAGGAACTGTTGTCAGTTAACCTTACTGAAGATTTAATCAAATAAGTACCACTAATAGGCACTTCATAAGTACCTTGTGTCGCATCCCAATTACCACCACCTAAATTTTGCTCAACATCAGCTAGAACAATAGTTTCAAATGAATCTTGGTTAAGAGTGAGGTTAACTTGAGACCCTGCACCTTCACCTATTGATGCTGTAAACAAAATTGAACCTGCAGTTGATTTCATGCTCTGCCAAAGAGAACCGTCAAAATAGTAATAACCTTCACCCGACACTAGCTCAGTAGCATTAACTGTAGAACCACCCGTGACATCTGTAACGTAAACTATAGCCCCTTCTTGATCAGAAGAATAGGACGTCTTAGCATTTAAATCTGCAAGAGTAAGTCTAGGAGCTCTAACCCCATCTGGAACATCGGTTGAACTAGGAACACCCGTAACATCCAAAGTCAATTGAGGGTCGTCGGTTCCAATCCCTACTTGAGCATTTGCTGTTGATAAACTAAATATTGTAAATATTAAATTTAGTAAAATAATTTTTTTCATAACTAAATAATTTAATTTACAAAAATACATAAGTATTTAGTTATGAGTCACATATATTTTGTAGTATTTTTACTACAAAATTAGCTTACTGCGCCAAAAATAATAAAGCCATAGATGGCAAAACGCAATAGTCGAAGTAGTCCAAAGATTAAAAAGCTACCAAAAGGAAATTTAATAATTCCTGCTGCTATACTTGAAATAGCAAAAGGTAATGGAAGCATAGCACCAGCAATAATCAATAAACCGCCCCACTTACGCATGTTTTTAATGTGCTTCGCCATTTTTATTTCTAAGAAGACAAAAACCGATGGAATACTTGCTACACCTCTTCCTACAAAATAAGATATTACCCCTCCCAAATAAGACAAAAAGGCTAGTATGGTTAAAAATGGCCAAGGATAGTCCGATTTACCTGACCAAGCAATAAATATCTCTGGAGGAATAAGTCCTAAAATTGACTCGGATGCAAAGAAAACTCCAAAAACACCGATGGGGGGAAAATTTTCTGTAACATAAATCAGTATATCATTAATGTCAATTACAAAAAAATGAATTCCCAATACTACTCCTACAAATAGAAGAATAGGAACTGTTGCTCTCATCAAACTTCTACCAATGAAGCTATAAAAACCAGTATATGAATAATATTGATGGAGTAATTTCCAACGTGGTTTCTTATGCTGATTCTTATTTTTTTTTGGCATATTGAATATCATCTGAAAAAGCAACGCAAAAATAAGCTTATTCGTATCAAAGTATTACGCTAGTTGTGGCGAATTTATTAATTTATACTATTTTCAAATAAAATTAGACATCATCATAATCAACAACAATTGAAGAAGATATAGGATGAGCCTGACAGGTTAAAATTAAACCTTCTTCAACTTCTTCGTCAGTTAAAATCTGATTTTTTACCATACTAGCTTTTCCTTGCTTTACTTTTCCTACACAACTACTACAAATACCACCTTGACAGGAGTAAGGAGCATCTAAATCTTGATCTAAAGCTGCATCTAAAATTCTTTCTTTCTGTGGCATGCTAAACTCAAATTCCTCCTCATCTAGTATAATTTTAATTTTGGTTTGTCCTTCTACATTTTCACTCACCTCCCCATCTTCTTCTGAATAAAACAACTCAAATTTAATGGCTTTTTCATCAACACCGTTTTCTTTCAAAACAGAAGTCAAATTCTTAATCATTTCTTCCGGCCCGCATAAAAAGTAGCTATCGAAGTTTATATCTTGATACTTGTTACTTACAAAAAAATTCAATAAAGAGCGTTCTATTCGGCCAAACTTAGCTCCTTCGTTTTGTTCTCTGCTATATACTAATTCCAAATAAAATCGATTAGAATATTTTGTTTGAAGTGCTTGTAATTCTTCTAAAAACATTGCTTCTTCTTTGCTTTGGTTCCCATAAACCAAAACAAATTGACCAGACTTATTTGTATTCAAAAAAGACTTAATCATAGACATTAGAGGTGTTATCCCACTACCCGCAACAAAAGCAATATAATTTTTATCGCTTACATCTGCATCCATCACAAAAACTCCTTCTGGGGTAAAAACTTCAAGCTCATTTCCGGGCTTTAGCATGGCATTAGCATAATTGGAAAAAACTCCATGCTCTATAGCCTTTACAGCGACGGCTAAATCCTCATCTGGCGATGAGCAAATGGAATAGGAGCGTCTAACTTTTTCACCGTTAACCTCAACTTCTAAACTCAAGTATTGACCTGGCGAAAACTCAAAACTATTTCGCAAAGCTTCAGGTACATCAAATTTCAGTTGTACAGAATTAGGTGTTAACTGAACAGTATCTTTAATTTTAAGTGGAAATGAATTCATTTTTATAAAATTTCAAGCAAAATTAAAACTTCCAAAAAGAAATACTTTATTAAAGACAATTTTTCTGAAAAGATTAACCGACTTGAAGTGAAGGAAACTGATTATTGTCATATAATTGCAGGTTAAAAATTTCAGTTAGCAGAAAATAAAAATGAAAATCAAAATTGTATTTTTAACTATTTTTCTAGTGTGTAACATATATGCTCAACAAGAAAAATCTAAATCATTGACCCCCATACATCTTGATAAAAAGCTTACAGATTCTCTAGAACTTGTGCTTTATGATTACCAAAAAACAAGGGCTATTGATTCTATCTGGCAAGCAGAAATTGGAAATCAGGTACTTTATGAAGAAATGAGAGATTTTTTAAAAAAAGATGTAGAAGGAATTCAACTTGATAGTGAATTGAATACTGAAGTACTTATTGAAAGGCTTGTGAAATTAAACCAAAAAACTCCTTTTGACATCGAGTATAATGAAAGTTTAGAAAAAGTGATTCGATTGTACCTACAGCGAAATCCCGAATTTATACAACGGCTTTTTCGCTTGAGTAAACTTTACTTTCCTTTATTTGAAGAGACTTTTGATAAGCACAATATTCCCTTAGAGATGAAGTATTTAGCAGTTGTTGAATCTGCCCTAAACCCCAGAGCTAAGTCGCCTGTTGGGGCTACTGGTCTTTGGCAGTTCATGTATCCTACAGGGCTAATGTATGATTTAGAGGTAAGTAGCTACGTTGATGAACGCATGGACCCAATCAAATCAACTGAGGCAGCTGCGCAATACCTCAATTTACTATACAGCATGTTTGAAGATTGGGACTTGGCTTTAGCTGCTTATAATTCTGGCCCTGGAAATGTTAACAAAGCTATTAGGAGAAGTGGTGGAAATACAAATTATTGGGAATTAAGAAGATATTTACCCAGAGAAACCGCCGGCTATGTGCCTTCATTTATAGCTATTATGTATCTATTTGAATATGCTGAAGAACATCAACTTGTTTCTTCAGAGCAAAATGACTTCACCCTTTATACCGATACCATACAAGTGAAAGAACTACTAAAAATTGAACATATAGCTGAAGTTTTAAAACTTGATGAAGAATTTTTAAAAACTTTAAATCCTCACTATAAGTTAGGTATTATTCCATTTGAGAAGGATAAGAATCATTACCTAAAGTTACCTTACTCGCACACACAATTATTTGTTGCTAACGAAGAAGAAATTTATGGTTTTACTCAGTTTAAAATTCAGCATTCAAAGGAGGTTTTACCAGAAAACAAAAAAATGAATGAAGCTATTTCTTACCGAGTAAAATCTGGAGATTTTCTAGGAAAAATAGCTGAAAAGCATAAGGTAGGAGTAAGTGATTTAAAACGATGGAATAAGCTATCTTCTGATCGATTAAAAATTGGACAAAAATTGTTAATTTACCCTAAAAACCCAGATTCTCTAAATCAAATAGAGACCTCAAGTCATAAAAAAAACGATGAAGAAATTTCAAAAAAAGATTCATTTGAAGTTTACCAAGTAAAAGAAGGAGATTCCCTATGGAAAATAGCTCAAAAATATCCGCATGTAAGTATTGAGGATATTAAGAAAAACAACAATCTTAAATCGGTTAGACTTCAGCCTGGGATGGAACTTAAAATTTAATCCTTTACTGTTGAAAAAAAGAAAAAACTTACCAATTATCAACAAAAACCAACCATTTATACATTTTAAGATTTTCAAAATGATAATTTAAGTCATCTTAACCAAAAATTTTAAATTAAATATTATGAAAAAAATTTTATGTATGTTAGCTATATCTATAGCAATTTTCAGCTGTTCAAGTGATGATGACAGCGCAGGCTCTGCTGATGCTGAAAGCGTGGTTGGTTCATGGGAAATTTATGAAGTTTACTCTCAGTTTGAATTTGAAGGTTTTGGTACGGTTGAAGAAACTATTTCTACTGATAGCTGTAGTAGTACTCCGGTAGTTTCTTTTGGAGCTGAAGGAAGCTTAAGCCTAACAGACTTTGAAGTTGATTTTGATTTTGATGACAATGAAGAGTGTTTCATTGACGGAGAATTAGATGGAACTTGGGAAGACTTAGGTGATGGTCAATTTAGGTTAGTTATAGACGGAGATACAGAAGATGCTCAAATTAGAACAAGTGGAAGTCAAATTTTTATCACTTTAGATGAAGAGTTTTTTGGTGGAACTTTGGAGTATAGAGGAAACAAAATTTAGTTTTATAACGATAAATAAAAAAAGACTAATTCAGTATTAAGAATTAGTCTTTTTTATTTAAGAAATCTATACTTTTTTCCACCAGCTCAATAGCTTCTTCGGGCAAACTTGATTCACTCCAAGGATGCTTCATTGAAAAAACATGATTGGCACCTGCAATCCATTTTAATGTAGATGTAGTTGAATTATCAAATAAAAATTCAGCTTCCTTATTACTTACTGTTTCATCTACTGTTCCATGTATAATTAAATACGGAATTTCTAATTGTTGAAGTGCTTCCTTGAAATCAAATCTTTTTTTGTTGGTTAAATAATCTTCGTAGAATTGATAGTAGTGAGGCATATCTTGTTTTGTTCTTCCATTTTTTACGTAATAAACTCCTTTTTCTTTCCACTCTTCTAGCGCTTTTCCCTTAGGAAATCTATAATGAAAATTTGAAACACCCGCCCAGGTAACTAACTTTTTAATACGCTTGTCTTCATTTGTTTTCAAAAGACTAATTCCTCCTCCTCTACTGTGTCCAATTAATGAAATTTGATGTACATCAATATTTTTTGAATATTCATGAGTAGACTCTACCCAATCTAAAACAGTTCCAAGGTCATCCAATTGCTTGGAATAATTATCTTTACCGAAAGCTTCCAAGTCTGGGAAGTCTACAGGTTGTTGTAATGTTCCACCATTATGCGAGAAATTAAATTTCAGAAAAAAGAATCCAGCTTTGGCAAATTCATTAGCTATTAAATTCCATGCTCCCCAATCTTTAAATCCTTTATAGCCATGACAAAATACTACAACGGGTAAATTTTTCTGAGAAGAATCATAGGTTATATCTACCAAAATTGGCTTGTTGTGTTTCCCGTTAAGGTGAAAATTTTTCTGTTTCATAAAAATTTAATTCGATTATTCAATAGCATTTTCGTCAATTAATAACTGACCTGAAAAAGTTTCTTCAAGGTCAATTATTTCTGGAATTCTATGCAATGTAATATTTCCTGTAGATCTAATTTCTCCTTTTAATACATTTTTTGGAGACACATGCACTTCAGAATACCCTCTGTGACTTGTCCAGATAGTATCTGCTAACAAATTTCTAGCTTCAATTTTACCGGTTGCAGTATAAATTCCAAAATCAAAACGTTGTGTTTTACCTTTAATATGAAACATAGAAGCACCACTGGTGTTTATCCAAACAAATTCATTATCAACTTCAAGGTCAAAATCACCGACATTTATTGTAGGTCCACCAAAATCTCGATTCGACAAAAGTGCAAGCCTAGGGTAAGTCAACACTCCCTTACCTTTAATTGCAAACTGAGAAGAGTTTCTAATTTCCCGTAAACTTGCAGTTGAAACAACTGCTTGAACAGGTGCTGATGAAAATCCAGCCGTACACAAATCACCTGTTTCTATAAACAATGTAGAATCTTGAACAAAAACATATACTTCGTCTATTCTATTACTTCCAGCTTTAATTTCAACAAATTCTTCTTCACTTTGTATAATTTCTAAACTAACATTTTGACGTACAACCAATTTATCAAAAAAATCAACTTCAAAGATTTGTGTTTGAGAAGCACCACTGCTAGAAAAGCAATCATTCAAATCACTGCAAGAAGTCAAATGTGATAAAATCACAGCCCAACTAAATATTTTAATTAATTTTATCATGGTATGCCTTTAAAATCTTACCCCAATTCCATATTCCATTGCCTCTGCTCTTGCCATATGCGTTTTTAACATCACTGATGCGTAAATCCAATCATTAAAATAACGCTTTAATCCAACTCTTGTGTAATAAGGTTTTGCAAATTTTATGGGTTCGTAAATATAATACCCAACTTGGGTAACTAAACTTAGTTTTCCTACAAAAAGCTCATGCCCAACAAAAATCCCTATTCTTCTCCAATCATCTAAGGACTGAACGTCTTCATTATTGGGAAATAAGGATTGCTCATGACGAATATAATTTCTTATAGAGGTTGTAAAAAAACCCTCAACGCCTAATTGTATAGCAGATTTAGCATTTAATCGTTTATCTGCATAGGCAGTTAAAACAACAAATGGCTTATTGCTTTCCCTAACCACACCCGCATCGTTCATTCCTGAAGAGAATAACAAATTAAAACGTATAGGTTCACTGTATTCATTCGTATAATTTTTTGGTTGATACGAAGGTTTTTCTTTATGGTTTAAATCGTAAGTTAAAGTAAAATCTACACCATAATTATTAGTACTGGTGTTTGGTGATCTTGTTCTCCCGTTGGAATAATGCATTAAAAAACCTCCAAGTCTAAAACCAAAAGGCGAATCCCACAGGTTTTGTTGTTGGTAATTTAAGCCTACTAAAAAACTTCCTAAAATAGTAGATCCGTAGGCTGTATTTTTAGGGTTTTGATGAATATCAAAGGGGTTTGTCATGTAAGCTAACCCACTTCCCACTCTTAGTACTAAATTTCTTTTGAAAAAAAAGAAACGGTAATCGGCTTGTAAGCTATACGCATCTCCTAAAGTGCTGTTACCCATATTTTGATACATAAATGAAGCACCTACTGACGGGTAATTATATCTTTGCTCCCACTCTTTCAACCCATAAGTTTGTCTTTCCCAATTAAGGACAAATCCATTGGTAGGTCCTTGCATAAGATGAACAATATTGGGCCGGTGTGGCATGATTTGTCCAAATAAATAAGAAGTACTAAACGTATGCGAATACTTTTTTTGCTCCTGAGAAAAGCCAAGACCAATGGCTATGAAGAAAACTAATATGCTTGTAATTTTCTTCCTCATCCAGCCATTAAATTAATGATTATTTCAAGTGTTTCAGAAGGGTATTCAAGATGACTCATATGCCCACTAGGTAAAGTCACCAATCTTGTTTTAGTTGTTCTTGCAAGTTCTTTTGTAGGTGGATATTTTATGACTTGATCCTTTTTTCCAGCTATTAAGGTTATCTTACTGTTAAAATCAGTCATTGTTTTTTGATGGTCTCTTCTGCTTTTTAATCCTTCTAAAGTAGCAATAATTCCTTGCTTGCTGCATTTATTAGCTTCTTGTATTGCATGGTTAATTTCTTTAGAAAGTTGATGATGATTTTCTGGCAAAAACAAGTTTTTAACCGCCATACTCACAAATGCTTCAGGAAACTTTTGTATGGCCTGTATAGCTCTATTTCTTTCTACTTTACGTTCTTCAGAATCTGGTAAAGATGTAGAATTAAGTAAAATTAGCTGTTCAACAGTTTGCGGAAGCAAATTGATTAATTCCATTCCTACATAACCTCCCATGGAATGTCCAACAACTTTTACTTGACTTAAATTAAGGATGGACATAAGCTCAGCACAGATTTCAGCATAAAGATACATACTGTGCACATATCCATGAGCAGGTGTTAGCCCATGCCCTGGTAAATCTATTCGGATGACTTTATAATTTTTACTTAATTGATTGGTGATATCATTCCACATGGAGGAGTTTTCCAAAAAACCATGAATTAACAAAACTGGAAACCCTTTACCTTCTAGAGTATAATAAACTGGTGTTTGTTTGTGTTTGAATAACTTCATTTGCAATAAATTGGCGCAAAAATAAATTATTTTTTAAGATTAGACTTTTCTATTCTGTAAAAACACGACTAACGCGTCTTGATATTCTGGTGATTAACTCATAAGGTATGCTTTGTGCTTTTATGTCAAATTCAATTGCCGACTGTTGTTTTCCAAAAACCTCAACCACATCACCTTCTTTACAATTTATTCCTGTCACATCAACCATCAAAGTATCCATACACACATTTCCAACAATTGGAGCTTTTTGTCCTTGAATTATAACCTGTGCATTTCCGTTTCCATAAATTCTTGAAATACCATCAGCATACCCCAGTGGCAGAGTAGCAATAGTAGTATCTTTTTGAGCTTTAAAATTTCTATCATACCCCACGCTAGCTCTAGGAGAAATTTCTCTCAATTGTGTAATTACTGTGGTTAAGCTTGCTACTGGTTTAAGAAGTAATTGCTCTTGGCTATTGTTGCCATATCCGTATAGAGCAATACCCGCCCTAACCATATCAAAGGTGGCTTCTGGATGCGATAGAGTGCCACTTGAATTGGCTAAATGAGCTATAAAATTTGAAGTTATTTCTTTTTTGAAAAAGTGTCTAGCGGTATTAAATTTTTTGATCTGTTCCTTTGTAAAATCCACTTCCTCGCTATTTCCAGCAGATGACAAATGAGAAAATAATCCTACAACCTCAACATTTACTTGATTAGTTAGTATCGATTTTAAAGATGCTAAATCAGACAAATCAAAACCCAACCTATTCATTCCGGTATTCATTTTGATATGTACAGGAAATTTTTGAATTTTTCTTCTTTTTAAACCTTTGATTAATTTTTCTAAAAACCGAAAATTATAAATGCTTGGAGTCAGGTTATATTTAATCAGTTTTGGCAAATCTTCTAATTGAGGATAAAAAACCAATATTGGAGTATTAATTCCTCTACGTCTAAATCGCATTCCTTCTTCAATATAAGCCACAGCTAAATGAGACACTCCCAGTTCAATCAACTTTTCGCCAATTACAATAGAGTCAGTACCATAAGCAAAGGCTTTTACCACTCCCATGATTTGAGTTGAAGGGGAGACATGACTTTTTATTACATTAAAATTGTGTTTTAATGCGGTTAAATCAATAGTCAAATTGGTCTCTTTTAGTTTAGGCATTTTTTTTCATATCCGGTTGCACTTCTTCAGCATCTTTTACCTCAATCTCTTTCACTTTATCTTCTTTAAGTGCTTTAAAAAAAGCAGCTCTGCTCAGAGGTTCATACGTATCTGTTTCTCCAAGTAGCACCAATTCATCTTTAGTAGATTTTCTAAAACTATATTGAGCTAAATTGCCTGTTCTAGTACAAACTGCATGCACTTTAGTAACATATTCTGCTGTGGCCATCAAATAAGGCATAGGTCCAAAGGGATTCCCTTTAAAGTCCATATCCAAACCTGCCACAATAACTCGTATTCCTTGATTAGCCAAATAGTTACAAACTGTAATTATTTCTTGGTCAAAAAATTGAGCTTCATCTATTCCAATAACATCGCAACCGTCTGCCAATAATCTAATATTTGCCGCCGCAGGAACTGGAGTTGAACGAATATGATTATCATCATGAGATACTACTTCCATATCATCATAACGGGTATCTATTTGAGGCTTAAAAATCTCTACTTTCTGTTTAGCAAACTTCGCACGCTTTAAGCGGCGAATGAGCTCTTCCGTCTTTCCAGAGAACATACTTCCACAAATCACTTCAATCCATCCAAATTGCTCTTGTTGATTAACTGTATTTTCGAGAAACATTTTGTAATTTAGTCGCTTATTAAATTTATCTCTATTAAAATTTTAAATCAGTAAAATTAGCAAAAAATAAAAGCTACAAAAAAAGTAAGTCATAAAGTTATGAAGAAAATATTAGAAGCCGAATTAATGAGCATGGCACACAGCATTTTAAAAATGAAAGACCGTTCTAATGTGCATGAATTAAAAATGCAAGCTGAACAACTATTTCAAAAATTAAGCCTTTTATCTTTTGCTGAAAAACATTTTGAAGGTAATCAACCAAGCATAGGAAGAAAAGAATTTATTGAAGCTTTTTACAATGAATTTGATGACTTAAAACCAGCTGTTGAAAAAGCTTCAAATAAAAAAATGATACCAGAAGATGTAAATAGCGAAAGTCTTGAAGGTGAAACTTTAATTGAAACCTCAAAAGCAGCATCAGAAAAAATTGAAGCTAAAAAAGAAAGTGAATCTTTGCTAGAAGATTATGAAGAAGACATTGAAAATCAAATAAACCCTGATCTTCAAACTGAAGATACTCCTACTACTGTAAAAAATGAAGAACCTCAAGTTCACAATCTAAAAGAAGAGGATTTTGGTGTCCATTTTGATGATCTTCCGTTGTTTGAAACCAAAATAGACGAGCCTAAAGTATCTGAAGTAGACAAAGAAGAAGCAAAACTTCCTTACCCTAAATCTGAAGCTACTGAAAATAATGAAGCTGAGGTTGAAGAGAGTCCAACAAAACCAACCACCACAGCCGATTTATTTTCTCAAGATAAAAAATCTTTAAATGATCAACTTAAAAAAGGGATTAAAATTGGGCTTAATGACAGACTAGCCTTTACAAGACAACTGTTTGATGGAAATGTGGAAGACTACAACCGCGTTCTATCTCAATTAAACACAATGCATTCTTTTGAGGACGCTAAAAGTTTTATTGAAAATGCAGTAAAACCAGAATATCAAAATTGGGAGGGTAAAGAAAACTTTGAAACTAGATTTTTATCTATAGTAGAAACTAGGTTTGAAGAATAATCCCGATTTAATTTTGAATTAATAATATGATAACATTGAATTAATGTTAATTTTTCATGTTCAAAAATATTTAATTCGAATTTTGTATTAATTATAAATACTATAAAATGAAAATTCAACTACATTTATTAATTATTCTATTCCTTTCTGTATACTTAGGAAATGCTCAAACAAACCCTATTCCTCAAAGCTTACCCTACAGTGAGGATTTTGATGATTTAGTTCATTCTAGTGAAGTATGGCCTGATGGTATTCAAGGCTGGCGTATTAATAATGTTGGCCCTAGTGATGAATTCTTCCTAATTCCAGCAGAACAAGATCGTGGACTCTCTGGAAATGCAACTGCAGATGATACAGGAAATGATGTATATAATTTTGATCAAAAAATTGGTTTTAGAAGTACTACAGGAGGAAATAACTTTATAGCTTTAGCGCTAAACACCCTAGGCTTTGAAAACATCACATTTTCTTTTGATATTATGACCATTAGAAATTTAGCTGGTGATGACCCCGATAACTGGGTGAAAGAAGTTGGTTTACAATATAGAGTAGGAACTTCTGGAGATTTTACTAATATTCCTAATACGGCTTATCAAAATCCAGATGATTTGGTTCAAACTTCTGGAACTACAGGACAGGATATTCAAAATATCAGCATCACACTTCCAGAGGAAGTTGAAAATCAAGCGGAGGTTCAGCTTAGATGGGTGAAAAGAGAAATTTCAGGTGACTCTGGGAACAATTCAAGACCTAGTTTTGCTATTGATAATTTAGAGGCATTTGGGGATGAGTTGGATTTGAATACATTTTACTACAGCGGTTCGGGCAACTTAAATGAGGTTAATAACTGGAGTACAAACGAAAATGGTGTTGGTGGAGCTAACCCAGCTAATTTTACTAATGATGATGTAGTATATATTGTTTCAAATACATCTACAGTAACCTTAGAAAACGATTGGGCGGTAAGCGGAAACAATTCGTTGGTCACTCTAGGTAAAGAAAATGAAGAAATCACATTAATTGTCGATGCAGAATTACAAGCTGATTTGCTTATTGAAAACGAAGCTACTCTACAACTTCAAAACACGGTAATTCCAACTTCAATCACAACCACAGAAGGTTCTAGTGTGATCTTTACAGGTGAAGCTACTGAAATACCCTACGGAAATTATCACCACCTAACTTTTGATGGTATTGATCCTGAATTTAATGGTGATGGTAATTTGAACATTACAGGAAATATTGTTCTTGATGGAACTGTAAATATGCCAGATTCTAGAGATGCAGATGAATATGAGGTATTTTTTATTGGTAATTTTGACCAGAGTATCATTACTAATGATAATACATTTAGAGCTTACGAAATTAATGTAGAAAAAACAGCAGGAACATTTGATTTAGAAGGAGATATTTCAACCGATTCACAACTTACTTTTAACGTTTCAGGAGCTGCACTATTAAGCGATAATGGAAATACTATTTTTGCGGGTAATTCTGTTAATGTAGCGGGTGAAGAAACCAGTTATAATTTTACAGGAACGCTTATTTTAGCCGACTTTGAAGAAGGTATTATTAATGGTGCTGGAGATGACAACAACTTTAATATAAGAGAAGGAAGTAATGACAACGCCGTTGCTGCCTTTAATAATATTATTATTAGAGCTGTGAATGAAGATGGACAATTTAGGTTTAGAGATGGAAGCTCAGATATATTTAAAATAAAAGGTGATTTTATTGTTGAGAGTCAAGTTAAAGGAGGTGTACGTTTTTACGATAATGCTATAGAAATTGGAGGCGACTTTATTGTTGAAGAAGGTTTTGAAGGAACTTTTACAAATGAAATTACGTCATTACAGTTTGTAGGCACTGAAAACCAAGAATTTACCAACCACGCAGCCGATTTAGAAGTAAATGAAGTTGAAATCAATAATCCCAACGGCTTAAGCTTAAATACGGATTTGCAATCAGGTAATGCAATTTTATTTATTGAAGGTCTAGTTTTCACTTCAATGGATGCTGGTTTATACTTAAATAATCCTGCTGGAGCTTTATTGGCTAGTGAGCTAAGTTATGTTGAAGGTCCGTTTTTTGTTCAAATTTCTAATACAGAAGAAACCGAATTAAATTTTCCTGTTGGAAAAGCTGGAGCATACAGACCTGTTACTCTAACTGCAACTCAAAATAACGCTGAAGATACCTGGTATTTTGCAGAAGTTATTGATGGTGAGCCTATAGATTTTACGCTTGGAAGTGGCTTAGAAGAAGTTTCTCAAATAAGGTACTATGAGCTTGGTCAACTTTCTGAAAATGAATTAGTCTCTGCTGTATTAACCTTAACTTTAGGGGAAGATGATATTGCAATTGATTCTGAAACAGATAGTGAATTCATAAGAATTGCAAAAGAACAGTCAGGCACATGGATCAATCTAGGTGGAGACATCAGTGGTTTCCCTTTAGGTGAAATCAGTACATCCGAAGAGTTTACTGATTTAGGTTTTTTCATTCTTGCACTAGAAGAAACTATGCGCGTAGAAAATCAAAATTTTGAAGGATTGAGCATATACCCTAATCCAGTTAAAGAATTTGTTCATGTGGCACTACCCTCAACAATCAATCAAGTAGATGTACTTATTTATGATGCTACAGGAAAGCAAGTTTTTCAGCAAAAAGCAGTAGGTAACAACAACTCTCTAAATATACAGAGTTTGAATAAAGGCATTTACCTTATGCAAGTGATTGACGGCAACCAAATTCTTACCAAAAAAATAATTAAAAACTAATTACTTAATAAAGTTTTCTAATAAACATTTTAGAATCTCCGATGAGAAAATATATGCTCATTGGAGATTTTTTTATTGAAGGTTTCTTTGACTTTATTTACACTATATTAACGCAGGTAACTTAAAGTTAAAGTTTAAGGCGTACTTGTTAACCTTTAAGAAACATTAAAACTGATAGGCTAGGTAATTTTGCATAAAAAATAATGAAGTTTAATACCTTTTTATTGTTCATATTATGCATCCATCTAAGTTGTACAACAGATAGGGATTTAGAATTTGTGGATGTTATTGATCCTAACGAAAACGAGAATCTTGAGCTATTGCATTATTGGAATTTTAATGAATCAAATCAAAAAGAACCTAATGTTAGTTTAAACCAAAATGCTTCTTTAGTTTATTTGGGAGATAGATCAGATCGTGTAGATGAAGGCAGTGATTTAAATTTAAGGTTAAACGAAGTACCTGGAGATGCTCTTCGCTTAAGAAATCCGTCTGGTGATTTTATCATTCAGGCTTCTACAGAAGGATTTAAAGATATTCTCTTTAGCTATGCCGTAATGAGAACCAACAACGGGCCTCAGATTCAGCGCCTTTCCTATTCTACAGATGGAGTTAACTATACGCAAGACGGGCTGGTGAATCCAGACTATGGGGTAGCTACAGATTTCACCTTAAGACAGTTTGATTTTTCTTCAATTGAGGCTGTAAATAACAACGAAAACTTCAGCGTAAAAATCGATTTTGATGTAAATGCTGAAGGTGAAAGCGGTAATTCTAGATTTGACAACATTAGCATTGATGCCGTTGCATTAGAAAGTTTTGAAGAAGAGGAAGAGGAAGAAGAGGAGGGAGAAGAAGACTTAAATTTTTTATTAATGCATTATTGGAATTTTAATAATTCCTCTTCAGAAGAAGATTTAATCTCGCCTACTTTTAGTTTCTCTTCTGCCAATTTGAATTATGAAGGCAACTTCTTTGATGATACAGACGGCTCAACTATAAATGCAAGAAATGATGATCCAGCGGGAGATGGACTTCGGCTTAGAAATCCAGCTGGACCTTTTACTATAAGTGCATCAACAGAAAATTATGAAAATGTGAAGATTTCATATGCTGCTAGACGAACAAATAACGGGGCACAACAACAACTGATAAGTTATAGTGTGGATGCAGGTCAAAACTTTAGTACTGAAGGCTTAGAAACACTGGTTTTTAATATCTCCACAGGTGGTGATGAAGAAGAATTTGAACTTTTTGAAATTGATTTATCTTCTATTGAAGAAGTACAAAATAATCCAGACTTTCAGTTGCAGATTAACTTTGACTTAGGCGCAGACAATGATAGCGGTAATAATAGATTTGATAATCTTGTAATTGAAGGAACTTCATTGTAACTAAATTAACTCATGAAAGAAAAATTTTTACAACTACTAACCCTGTGTTCATTAAGTCTTATTTTGAATGCCTGTGCAGTAAGCTATGACAGTGTTAAAATTAAACCTAATAATAGTATTAATTTAAAGGTAAGCGAACCTTCAGACATTTGTATCAACCCGATTAAGCCAAACCATTTCTTTGTTGCAAGTGATGATGGTTATCTTGCTGAAATAGATAGAAGTGGGGAGGTTACGAGAATTAAAGAACTTCCTATCTATGATGCAGAAGCTGTTTACGCCAACGAAGAAAACATCTATGTAGTAGATGAATTTTCAAGAAGTATTACGGTATTAAATCATGATTTAGAAGTAGAAAGAAAAATCACTATTGCTTATGGAGGTGGAAGAAATCGTTCTTATGAAGCTTTTACCTATAATCCTGTGAAGGATAAATTTATACTACTTACTGAAATGTCTCCAATTTACCTATTTGAACTTACCACTGATTTAAAGATTCACAATGAAATCAATATGGGAAAAATTGCTAGAGATATTTCTGCTGCTACTTTTTATAAAGGCAAACTGTATTTGCTTAGCGATGAAGACAAATTAATTTTTAGACTAGATCCTTCTTCTTATGAAGTCGAAAAAACATGGTATGTACCTGTAGTCAACCCAGAGGGAATGGCATTTGATGAAGATGGTCATGTTTTAATCGTTTCAGATGACCGAGAAAAGCTGTATTATTTTAACCCCTTAGAAGACTAAAATGAAAACACATCAAATCCTATTTTTAAGTATTATATGTTGTTTTACTCAATATGGTTGGTCTCAATTAACTTTATCTAATGGAGAGCATGTTTTAGAAATTTCTGGAAGAGTATCTACGTATTATAATGAGCGAAATTTAAAACCAACAAACAACAACAGGAATAAAGACCGTTTTAGGTTAAGAGATGCTCAAATTCAATTAGAAGGAAGAATTCGTAATGACTGGGCCTATGAACTTCAGGTAGATTTTGTTGACTTAGCAGTTGCTGGTACTGGTGATATTGACCCAGAAAACCCCGGATTAATGGATGCTTGGGTGAAATACAAAGGCTTAGAATTTATAGAAATTCAAGCAGGTTATGGAAAACTCCCTTATTCAAGAAACTCGCTTGTACCTTTTATTTATTCGCCGTATTGGCAAAGAGCTCAATTAACTCGTGGAGAATTTTTCTCTAGGAGGGATGCTGGACTTACATTGAGCACATCTACCTGGAAACAGCGTATTAAAGCGTATGCAGGAATTTATACAGGTTTAGGTGAATTTAGTTTGAGAGGTGACAATGACGCTACTGGAAATCTAGAATATGTAAGTAGAGTTGAAATTGCCTATCCATCTCGTTATCGTTACAGAGATATAGACTATTTTGTTTCTCCCGTTCCCATGTTTGTTTTGGGAGTTAATGGACGTTACACAGACCGTACACTACCAGAAGGTAGAGAGTTTCCGGAAGACTTAGGAAGCCGTTATGGTCTTCGTGCTATTGATGGCGAAAGGTATGTATATGGATTTGATTTAGCTATGCAGTATAAAGGCTTTTCGGCACAATTTGAGATGCATCAAATGTTAGCCAAACCAGCCAACCCTTTAGATCCAAATTTTTTAGGATTTACACCTGAACAGACCGATGGTAGATTTTATGCAGGTGGATTTGTTACTCAAGCTAACTATTTTTGGAAAAGAGCAAAATCTATATTTTCAGTTAGATATGAAGAATTTAATATAAACGATTTATCTCCTGGAAACGCAAAACGTTTTTCTCCAGCTTTGGCCTACCAATTTAGTGGGTTTGATGCGATGCTTAAGTTTCAATACTTTTATATCATAGATGAAGAAGAAGCCTTAGATTCCATGCGCTGGACAGAACAATGGAGAATTGGTTTTACACTTAACTTCAAATAATTTTTATTTGATATAGACAACTTTGCGATTAACAAATTCTAGTATACCATCTTTGCTAAGTTCTCTACCGTAGCCAGAAGTCTTTGTGCCTCCAAACGGAAGTCGTGGATCAGATTTTACTAACTCATTTATAAAAAATGCACCATCACTTACTAAATGAGCATACTCAAGAACTTTTTTAACATCTTTTGTAAATACACTTAAGCCAAGTCCAAATTTAGAATCTTCAGCTAAATCGAATGCCTTTTTAGCGCTATCAACTCGAATTAAAACCGCTAATGGACCAAAAGTTTCTTCCTTAAAAACAGGCATTTTATGGGTTACTTTTCCTAATACAGTTGGCTCATGAAAGCATTCATTTTGCTGCCCCCCTAAAAGAAGTTCTGCACCTAAATTTATAGAGGATTTTATTTGCTCTTGAAGTTGATTGGCAAGATCTTTACGTGCCATTGGACCTATTTCGGTTTCTTTATTTAAAGGATCTCCAATTTTCAAAGATTTTATCTTTTCAAGAAACATTTCAACAAAATCATCATAAATTGAGTCGTGCAAAATCAAACGTTTGGCCGCTATACAACTTTGTCCTGTATTCATCATTCTTGCTTTTACAGCAACATTTACCGCTAGGTCTAAATCGGCATCATCTAACACAATAAAAGCATTACTCCCACCCAGTTCTAAAACACTTTTTTTTATGTATTTACTGGCTAATTGAGAAACTGCAGCACCTGCTTTTTCACTTCCTGTAAGTGTAACAGCTTTTACTGCTGGATGAGAAATTATGTGTTCTGCTTGGTCATGATGAATAATTATATGTTGAAAAACCGATTTAGGAAAACCTGCTTCATCAAAAATACGTTGAATTTTTTGTGCACATCCAAAAACATTAGGCGCCAACTTAAGTATTACAGTGTTCCCAGCAGCTAAAGTTGGAATAACAAATCTAAAGACTTGCCAAAATGGAAAATTCCATGGCATAATACCAAAAATCACGCCTATTGGATCATGACGAACATAGCTTTTGGAAGCATCTGTTTCAATTTTTTCCACGGCTAGAAATTCTTCAGCATGTGCTGCGTAATAATCACATACCCAAGCACACTTTTCAATTTCAGACAAAGACTCATTAATTGGCTTACCCATTTCTAAAGTGATGGTTTCAGCAAACTCCTTTTTATTTTTTAATAGTATTTCACCAGCATTTTTAATGTATTGAACTCTATCCATAATTGACTGTTTCCTCCATAATAAAAAAGCCTCATTAGCATCATGAATGCTTTCTTCTAATTTATCATTATTTAATGCAGAATAGGTGGCTAAATGTTGCCCGTTAAATGGATTTACGCTCTGAAATATCATATTTATATTTTTCAATTATTTAAAGCTAATAAAATTAGAGTTTGTTTATTTTAAAGCAATGGTAAATTTTAGAAATCAAAAGATAGTTTGACATAAAAAAAAACACTCACTTTAAAAAGTGAGTGTTTTGGATTTATTTTAAAAAAATATTTAAAAAAGGATTAATTATTTTTATCCTAAGAATTCGTGTGACTTTACATCAGTTCTTTCCGTACCTTCCTTATCATATTCTTTCAATTGCTTCATCCAATAAAAAAATGCCGCAAAACAAATGAGCATAAATACCCAATTTAGGGCGTTTGCAGCCCACCAAGATTCGGCTTGCAAATCTCTTAAAGCGTGAAAGGGTAAAAAAAGTACCTCTTGATGTAAATCTGCAATTCCTTCGAAAAAATCCTTCATCTGTATAATATTTATAAAATCTTATCTTTTAACTTTACCTATATAATTAGGAATATAAAATTAAGGTAGATTTTCATTTACCTAATTGTTTATATTGCAAAAATAATGATATAATTTATGTTGACCAAGTTTTTTTCACAATCCAAGCCTATTGTTTTATTTTTTTTAATTGTATTTAGTTGGATTGCACTTGGCTTCACTTATTTTTATCATCCAAGTGATAATTTCACATGGTATTATCTTGTAGCCGCTGCTGTATGTGTGTCTTTTATCATTTTTTTGGAGAGGTTTATAATTTCAAAAAATAAGATTAATAAACAGAATTCTTTTGGATTAACTTTGTTTGTATTTGGAATAATCTCTTTGCTTCCCTTAATTGATTCTTTTACTACTTGGCTTGTTCTTCTATTTGTAGGGTTGTTTTTTAGACGTGTAATAAGCATGCTAAATGAAACAATGCTTAAGAAAAAAACTTTTGAAGCCTCCTTTTGGCTTATCTTGGCAAGTTTTTTTGAACCTAATTTAATCCTTTTAATTGTTTTAATTTGGTTAGCTAACATAATTATATCGGTAAATCAATTGGCTAATTATCTTATTCCAATAATTTCATTTGCTGCCACACTCTTAATTGCTAATGCTGTAACTATTCTAAAAGATAACAAGTGGTTTAATTTATATGATTATATTCTTCAGATTCAGTTAGATTTAAGTTGGGAATTTGACCTGAGTTTCATGTTTATTTTATGTTTGGTTGTATTGAGTTTTTTTAGTTTCCCAGGCTTCTTACGGAGAGCTCAAGTACTGAAAAAAATTCAACTCAATCTACTTATAATTTCAAGCCTTTTTGTGCTTCTACTAATAAGTTTTTTTGAAGTTTTCTCAAATTCTCTTTATATAATATCACTTTATCCTCTAGTGCCTTTAGGTGGAGAGTTTTTTCAGCTAAAAATCAAACACTGGCTTAAAGAGTCCCTGTGGTGGGTTTTTATTGCTTTATCTCTTTTCTGTTTTATAACTAAATTAATTTAGGTAGTCTTTACAATACTAGTTATTTTTAATATTAATACAATAGAGTAAAAAAGGTTAATTCATTTATTACCAGTTATTATTTGAAATTAGTGGAAAAGAAAACAGCCTGTCCCGACCGTTTCGGGAATGATTTTTTTCTTTATGTGAATTAGAAAAATCAAGCATAGTCTAAGCTATGGTTTCTTTTTGTAATGAAACAGAGAGGAAAAAAGGGCGTTTTATTACGGTAATATCAATTGATAAATAGTATTAGCCGCATAAAACAAGATAAAAGTCTATAAAAAAATTACTTTTGTAATAAATTCAACAAAATTATGATTTCAGAAATTGCAAATAAAATTTTTATAGAGGTTATTGAGAAGTATCATATTAAGGATCAAGTTGATCAGGAATTCCAAAATCCATATGATGCAGAGGCCGAATTAATTGAACACCTTTTATATAGAAAATGTTGGATAGACACTGTACAGTGGCATTTTGAGGATTTAATTAGAGATCCTGAAATCTCGCCTGAAGACGCGCTAGTTTTAAAACGAAAAATTGATGCTTCTAACCAAGACAGAACTGATACTGTTGAGTATATTGATGCTTATTTTCTAGAAAAATATAATGATGTTTGTGTGAAAAAAGATGCTAAAATCAATACTGAAAGTCTAGCATGGGGAATTGACCGTCTATCCATTTTAGCGTTAAAAGTCTACCATATGAATGAAGAGGCTAATAGAAAAGATGCTTCTCAACAGCATCAAATGGCTTGTAAGGCAAAATTAAATATATTATTAGAACAACAAAAAGATTTATCTTTAGCTATAGATCAGTTACTTAATGACATTAAAAATGGAGATAAATATATGAAGGTTTACAAACAAATGAAAATGTACAACGATGATGAACTTAACCCCGTTTTGAGGGTAAAAAAATAATTCTTTTGAAGCAAAAGCTTGAACATATTCTTGTAATTCGGCTCTCTGCTATGGGAGATGTTGCTATGCTTTTGCCTGTATTAGAAATTGTTCACGCCACCTACCCGCAATTAAAAATTAGTGTTTTAACTAAAGCTTTTTTTAGTCATATATTTGCTCATCTAGATTTTGTAACGGTCTACATTGCTGAAGTAAAAGGAAAGCACAAAGGGATTGCTGGGCTTTTTAAATTATCTTCTGAACTCCCTGATGATATTGATGCGGTTGCTGATGTTCATAATGTTCTTCGGTCTAAAGTTTTACGAAAATTCCTCGCCCTTAAAGGCTTAGGTATTGCCAAAATTAACAAAGGTAGAAAAGAAAAAAAGCAACTTACCAAATTAACATCAAAGCAAATCAAGCCATTAAAAACATCACATGAAAGGTACGCTGAAGTCTTTCAAAAATTAGGTTTTCCTATAGACCTAAACAAAGAAATTAGACCAAAAAAATTTCAACTAAGAAAAGAGACCTTAGACTTATTAGGTGTAATGAAGCTAGAGAATTCAATAGGCTTTGCTCCTTTTGCAGCTCATTCACCAAAGGTTTTTCCATTTGAAAAAACAAAAAAACTTATTGAATTAATCACCCAACAAACAAACTTTAAAATATTGCTTTTTGGCGGTGGAAAAGAAGAAATTGAACAACTACAAAAGCTACAAGGAATAAGCAATCAAGTTATACTTGTTGCAGGTAAATTTGATTTTCCTACCGAATTAAAAATTATTTCATCACTTCAGCTTATGATATCGATGGATAGTGGTAATGGACATCTAGCAGCACTTTTTGGAGTTCCAGTCATTACTATTTGGGGAGCAACTCACCCCTACGCTGGATTTGCTCCTTTTAAGCAACCTAAAGAAAATCAATTTATTCCTGATTTAAATAAATATCCGTGGTTGCCAACTTCAATCTATGGAAAGAAAAATGTACCAGGGTACATAGATGTTATGAATGACATAGATGAACAGTCAATTGTGAATCGTCTAGTACAAATTGTTGAGTAAATAGAAAGGTATACTAAAGCAAAAAACCCGAATCATTATCAAATGATTCGGGTTTTTTTAAATTTTTATTTCATTTCCATCTCCATTAAGGAAGTGGTATTCTAAATAATTGTAAGCGTCTCGAGATTGAATTTTAACCCACTTTTTGTGGTCAAAAAACCATTTACTTCTTTGTGAAGGAAATCCTCTTGTAAGATATGCTGCAATAAAAGGGTGTGCAGCTAGGGTTATTTTTTTGTGTTTTTTCTTACTTAACACTTTTAGTAAATCAGTATTAATTTTATTTACAACAACAATTGGCGCTTCAATTTCTCCGTTTTTGTTAGGATTTTCTTCTCGAGTTTTTATGTCGATTTCTGGTCTTACGCGTTGTCTTGTAATTTGAATTAACCCAAACCTACTAGGGGGTAGGATTTTATGTTTTGCACGGTCATCACTCATTTCATCTCTTAAAAAATTATAGAGTTTTTTACGATTATCTGAATTGTGCATGTCAATAAAATCAACTACAATAATACCACCCATATCTCTTAATCTCAATTGTCTTGCAATTTCTGCTGCGCTAATCATGTTTACCTCTAAAGCGGTACCTTCTTGATTTTTTGCTTTATTGCTTCGGTTGCCACTATTTACGTCTATAACGTGCATAGCTTCAGTATGTTCAATAACTAGGTAGGCGCCTTTTCTCATGGTCACGGTTTTACCAAATGAAGTTTTAATTTGACGCTCAATTCCAAATTTTTCAAAAATTGGAATTTTAGAATTGTACATAGAAACTATAGATTCTTTTTTTGGTGATATTTCACTGATATAATCTTTAATTTGATTATAAATTTCATCATCATCAACTGTGATTCCAGTAAAACTATCATTAAAAATGTCTCTTAAAATTGAAGAAGCTTTATTAACTTCTCCTAAGACTTTGTAAGGTGGATTTGCTTTTGGGATTTTTTTACACATATTATCCCATCGGGTTAGGAGATTTTGCAAGTCACTATCAAGGTCGGCAACTTTTTTTCCTTCGGCAACAGTCCTAACAATAACGCTAAAACCTTTTGGCCGAATACTTTTAACAAGACGTTTTAATCTTGATTTTTCTTCTTTACTCTCAATTTTTTGGGAAACTGAAATTCGATCAGAAAATGGGACTAAAACAACATACCTTCCTGCTAGGGATATCTCTGAGCTTAATCTTGGTCCTTTTGTAGAAATTGGTTCTTTTACAATTTGTACTAAAACCGATTGATTGGAATGAAGAACATCTGAGATGACCCCATTTTTTTCGATATCATCTTCAAAAGAAAATTTATCCAACCTAAAATTTTTCAACTTACCAGAACCCACTGCCTTGATAAATTTCATCATTGATTTCATCTGTGGTCCTAGGTCATGGTAATGTAAAAAACCATCTTTTTCATAGCCAACATTTACAAAAGCAGCATTTAATCCAGGTAAAGCCTTTCTTATTTTTGCTAAGTAAACATCTCCAACTGAAAATTTATGGTCATTGCTTTCTTGATGTAGCTCAATTAATCTCCCTTCTTTTAATAAAGCAAAATCTACAGCATCGGAACTTGATCTAACAATTAATTCCTTGTTCATGCTATTTCTATTTTATACTAATAATTAAATATTTAATCATTAGTAGATTAAACAATTTGCTTGTAAGCTAGGGATTCAGAAGCTTTTTCATAAAAGCTTCGCTGTCAAAGAACTTAAACTTAATGTAAAATTACACAAAAAAACAGAAAAAAGTAGTTGAAAAAACTACTTTTTCTTTTTGTGTCTATTAGCTCTACTTCTCTTTTTTCTTTTATGAGTAGCTACTTTATGTCTTTTCCTTTTTTTACCACTTGGCATATTGTGTTATTTTATAAATTAAACTTTATTACTTTACTTCTACTTTAGTTTTAACCCCTTCTAAAAATACTTTTGCAGGCTTAAACGCTGGAATGTTGTGAGCAGGTATTTGAATAGTTGTATTTTTAGAAATGTTTCTTCCAGTTTTTGCTGCTCTAGTTTTAACTATAAAACTACCAAATCCTCTTAAGTAAACATTATCTCCGCTTTCTAAGGAATTTTTTACTTCTTCCATAAAGCTTTCAACGGTAGCTTGAACGTCATTTTTTTCTAAACCTAACTTTTCAGAAATGTTAGAAACTATGTCGGCTTTTGTCATAACTTTTATATATTTTAAATCTTTGTTTTTTTAAGTGCGCAAATATAGGGAATTAATATTCAATATTTCAATTCAATTAACTAAATAGTAGGCAAATATGATTTATCATTGCAGGAAAAGAAATTCAAGATGTCTTTTTCTTCTATAATTTGTGAATGGTATAATGAGAATAAACGGGACCTTCCGTGGCGGAAAACTACTGATCCTTATTTTATTTGGCTTAGTGAAGTCATGTTGCAGCAGACTCGCGTAAACCAAGCTCTACCTTATTATAATACTTTTATCAAGCGTTTCCCTAAAGTTTGCGATTTGGCAAAAGCCGATGAAAATGAAGTGCTTAAACTTTGGCAAGGGCTTGGTTACTATTCAAGAGGAAGAAATTTGCATAAAGCAGCAAAAATAATATGTTATGAATTAGGGGGTAAATTTCCTACCGATTTTAATGATATCAAGAAATTACCTGGAATTGGTAATTATACAGCCAGTGCAATTGCTTCATTTGCATTTAAAAAACCTGTAGCCGTAGTAGATGGAAATGTGTATAGAGTTTTAGCAAGATATTTAGGTATTACTACTCCTATTAATTTGCCCGAAGGGGAAAAAAAATTCTCCTCTCATGCTCAAGAATTACTCGACCAAAAACAACCTGATTTACACAATCAAGCCATTATGGAGTTTGGTGCTTTGCATTGTACTCCCAAAAAACCAAATTGCTTATTTTGTCCTTTGCAAAAAAAATGTGTCTCTTTTCAATTAGATAAAACAAGTGAATTACCAGTAAAATTGAAAAAAACAAAAGTTAAGAACTTGTACATTCATTACTTTATTTTTGAAAATGAACAAAAAAGCATATTACTGCATCATAGAAACTTTGATGGGATTTGGAAAAATATGTATGTTTTTCCCGCTTTAGAATATATAAAAAAGCCAACATTGAAACAAGTGAGTCTAGACTTCAAATCTAAATTCAAATTAAAATTAGATGCGCAACGTTATTCAAATAAACCAATACAGCATCTACTTAGCCACAGAAAAATTCAAGCATATTTCTGGAAAGTAAATTTAAGCCAAGCAGATTTTGAAAAAATTCAAGAAACTCACATATATCAAATAACTAATAATCATGATATTAAAAATTATCCGGTTCCTGTTTTAGTTCAAAATTTTATTCATGCTTATCTCCTAGATAATTGATTTTTGTTACTTTTACAAAAAAATAATTTATGGCGGGGACATTAAATAAAGTGATGCTAATAGGACACACTGGAGATCAAGTTAAAATGCATTATTTTGATGACAAATCGTGTATTGGTAGATTTCCACTTGCCACTAATGAAGACTACCTTAACAAAAGTACTGGTGAACGTGTATCTAACACAGAATGGCACAACATAGTTGTTAGAAATAAAGCAGCTGAGATTTGTGAGAAATACCTTAATAAAGGAGATAAAGTTTATATTGAAGGTAGAATTAAAACAAGAAAATGGACAGATGATAAAGGACTAGATAGGTATACCACAGAAATACAATGTACCGACTTTACGTTTCTAACACCTAAAGAAAAAAGTGGTGAGAATTCTGCTCAGCCTTCTATGGCGGCAAAAAGTACTGCTGCTTCAACTACAAATTCTCAAAACACAACTTCAAAAAGCATCACTACAAATGAGGAAGATGAAGATGATTTACCATTTTAAATATCAATTGTATTGGAAATAGTTCCCTATTTACATTTTTTCCCATATTACCTATTAGGCTTTGGTTTTTCACAGGTATTTGGTATTATTTTATTCATCCTTTTACTAACTACTTCTGCTTTAATCTCAGGCTCAGAAGTTGCATTATTTTCTTTGAAGCCAAGTGACTTCAATGAACATGAGCAACTAACTGATCGGGAAAAAATTGTGATTAGGTTACTGGATAGACCAAAGAAGTTATTAGCCACCATATTAGTAGCTAACAACTTTATCAATATTGCTATAGTACTAACTTACAGTTATTTAAGTGAAATTATTCATCAACAATTCAATTTTGAATTAGGCGGTGTATCAATGAGTTTCCTCATTGACGTTGTTTTGGTGACTTTCTTAATTTTAATGTTTGGTGAAATTTTACCCAAAGTCTACGCCAATAGAAATAACATGGGATTTGCCCTTACCATGTCTTACCCTTTATCTTTCTTAGATAAATTACTTTCGCCAATAAGCCTCCCTATGAGAAATACAACGCGCTTTCTTGAAGCTAGGTTTGGACAACAAAAAACCAATTTAAGTATTGATCAACTCTCTAAAGCACTGGAGCTTACACACCAAGGTGAGACCACAAAAGAAGAGAAAAAAATTTTAGAAGGAATTGTGAACTTTGGAAACACAGACACCAAAGAAGTGATGCAGCCCCGTATGGAAATTTTTGCTTTATCACTGGACGAAAGTTTTGAGAATGTTGTTACAAAAATTGTAGAAAATGGGTATTCTAGAATACCGGTTTACAAAGACAATATAGATGATATTGAAGGTATTTTATACATTAAAGACCTGCTACCACATCTTGAAAAAAAAGAATTTCAATGGAAACAGCTCTTAAGACAAGCGTATTTTGTTCCGGAAAATAAAAAACTTGATGACCTTCTCAATGAATTTAAAAAATTGAAAATTCACATGGCCATTGTGGTTGATGAATATGGTGGAACAAGTGGCTTACTAACCTTAGAGGATATTATAGAAGAGATAGTTGGTGATATTAGTGATGAATTTGATGATGAGGACTTATTTTTTTCTAAGTTAGACCAAAACACTTACGTTTTTGAAGGGAAAACACCTATGAAAGATTTTTATCATATCTTGAATATAGATGACGAGGAGTTATTTGAATCTCATAGAGGCGAAGCAGAAACATTAGCTGGCTTCACCTTAGAACTTTTTAAGAATTTTCCAAAAATAGGCCAGCATATCAATTTTGCTCAATATCAACTAATAGTTGAAGCAATTGCTGACAGAAGAATTAAACAAATTAAATTAAAGATAAATAAAGATGCATAAGTATTTCCTATTCATCATCATTCTTGGATTATTTTGCTCTTGTAAAGAAGAAGCTATTCAACCTAAACCAAAAGCATTTCTAGCACTAAATTATGAAGATGCTAAATATGATTTAATAGATCTGGAATGTCCTTATCAGTTTAAAAAAAACAGTGAAGCCGAAATATTACCCTCAAAAAGCAATAGAAAATGTTGGTTAAACATAAGTTATCCCAAGCAAAAAGCAACTCTATTTATTACCTATAATCAAATTGAGGATAATCTCAATGAACTTCTTAAAGATGCTCAGAAATTACCTCTTCAACATAGTGTAAAGGCAGATGAAATTGAAGCTAATCTCTTTGAAAATTCTACAACCAACACCTACGGAACTTTCTACGAAGTTAAAGGAGATGCTGCCTCTCAAGCCCAATTTTACGCTACAGACAGCATCAAACACTTTTTAACAGGTTCTATTTATTTTGATGCAAGACCTAATTATGATTCTATACTACCCGCAGCAGAATACATAAAAAAAGATATTCGAAAAATTATGGAAACTTTAGAATGGGAAAACTAGCGCTTTTATGTTACTAAAGATAAGCTTAAAATTTATAGGTCTTTTAGGTACTTATCTCAATAAATTAATCAAAATTTGTAGCAAAAAAAATATTGAATAATTCAAATTTAAAGTGGTTATATCTTTTTATTCTTGCACTGCTTTGGGGCAGTTCATTCATTTTAATAAAAAGAGGCCTAAACGGCTTAACTCCCTTACAGCTTGGGTCTCTAAGAAATGTGATAGCTGGACTTTTTCTACTTTTTATTGGATTTCATAAAATAAAGGAAGTAAAGAAAAAACATTGGCCATGGATTATATTATCTGGTTTTATTGGCTCATTTTTTCCCACTTATTTATTTGCCTATGCTGAAACCGAAATTGATTCAGCAATTGCTGCAATTATCAATTCAACAGTACCACTAATTGCTTTTATTCTTGGTATTTTGTTTTTTCAAACAACCTTCAATAAAAAACAATTTATTGGTGTAAGTATTGGTCTTGTTGGTTCTGCGGGGCTTATTTTAACAGGAGCTAATATCAATCAAGACCAAAATTACTGGTATGCCTTTCTGCCAATTATTGCGAGTACATTGTACGCATTCAATGCTAATATTATAAAGACTCACCTCGAAAAACTACCCGCTTTAAGTATTGCAACCGCATCATTCATAGCCATTATATTTCCAGCGTTTGGTGTTTTAATTTACACTGGTTTTTTCAATCAAGAATTCTTATCAAATGAAGAAGTTCAAACTTCTATATTATATATAAGTGTCTTAGCCATCTTGGGTACAGCAATGGCAAAAATCATTTTTAACCGTTTAATACAATTATCAAACGCTGTATTCTCAACTTCAGTAACCTACTTAATCCCAGTTGTTGCGTTAGGTTGGGGAATACTTGATGGAGAAAAATTTGAATTTATTCAACTTATTGCTGGAGCTGTAATTTTAATTGGTGTATATCTAGCAAACAAAAAGAAAAGAAAGCCAGTTAGTTAAAATTTATTTTTGCTGTTAATTTTTTGTGTATGGCCTGTTTTTGAAGTTGCTTATTGCTAATCCTATCTTTTAAAAGACCAAATGAAAACGAACCTATTTCTGCTCCTCTTTGATTTATATAATTTAAAGGTGGTGAAGTAAGTAATGCATCCTTTTCATGAACAAAACTTATGATTTTAACATCTTTTATTCGCTCTGGAAAATGATGTTGCATTATGTTTTGAAAGATAATACCTGACTTGTTATCAATAGATATTACTGCATCAAAAGTATTTTGTTCAATAAAGTTTTTAAATTGAAAATGTGTTTTTTCTAAACTATCAACTTCTAATATTTTAATGAATTTTGAGATCTCATTTTGTTTTAAGGCAGCTTTATAGCCTTGAATTCTATTTTTAGCAACATTTAAATTTCCTAAGCCGCTGATTAAGGCAATTCTTTTTCTTCCTGAATCAATAAGCTGTTGTGTTGCATTTCTAACACTTTCTTGATCATCTATCTGTACAGAATCACAATCCAAATCTGGAGATACACGATCAAATTGCAGCAACTCTATCTTTTTGGATGCTAAGCTAGATAAATGAGCAAAATCTTTAAGGCTAAGGGTTTCTTTAGAAATTGAGATGATTATTCCGTCAACTAGATTTTCAGTTAGCATTCTAACACTTTTTACTTCTTGCTGATAGGACTCATTACTCACACAAATTAAAGTGTCATAACCTGCCTCTAAAGCTTCTTTTTCAATACCATAGAGAACCTCTGCAAAATATGGATTTTGAATATCTGGCAGCACTACTCCAATAGTTCTTGAATTACGTGTTTTTAAGCCCAGGGCAAATTTATTTGGTTTATAATTGAGTGTTTCAGCCAATTCTTTTACTCTTTTTTTAGTTTCTTCGCCAATATCATCAGCGTCATTTAAAGCTTTTGAAACAGTAGAAATTGAAACATTTAATGATTTTGCTAACTCTTTAAGTGTGGCCATAGTTTAGGGTTTTAAAAAAAGCGCAATTAACTTAAATTGCGCTTTAAAATTACAAAAAACAACTCAACTTAATTAATTTTTAATCAATTTGATTGTCTTAACTGCATTTGCTGTAGAAATTTTTGCTAAGTATACTCCAGCACTTAAATCATCAGAATTAATTAAAACATTTTCATCCTTAGGTTGAATAGTTCTCACAAATTTTCCAGCAACATTGAATAATTCAACACGCTCTATAACTTGACTTCCGGCTGAAATATTCCAACCTGCATTGGTTGGGTTTGGGTAAACTGTAAATTGACCTGCTTCAAAATCTGTATTGGAGAAAGTGTCTGAAGTAACAACAACATTTCCAAGAGATGCTTCATCTGCTGGATTAGCATTAGGTCCTACAACCGTAAAACCATATTGAACAACCGCATCATTATCCTCATCTACATCGTCAAAAATAATTTCAAAATCTCCTTCAGAAGTCAATACAACATCTTCTTGCTTATTGAAAGAAAAATCTTCATTAAATACTCGAATAAATGCAAAAACTTCATAATCAGCAGACAAAGTAAAACTTTGTACAGTTCCTGTAAAAGTTACAACACTTCCAACAAGTTCAGTAGTTTCAATTAGGGTGTTTCCCTCAAAAGTTTTATTTCCTTCACCAGTATCTGGATTGATCCAAAAATCATCTCCGGGGTTGTCAGCATATGTATTAAAATTAGGAAATAAAGTTAATGTATTAGCTTCCACATCAATATCTGTTCGAATATCAGGCACACCCCAATCTGAACCAAATACGAATGCTCCTCCATCTTCTGGCAAATCAAAAACATTGGCAAACCCTATCCAATCTGCGCTTGCATCTACGGTAACATCTTCTTGCGCCATGATTAGCGCAAAGCTCATAAAACATAAAATTGTAAAATTTTTTTTCATAGTGTTTAATTTAAATTAATTATAAATATATTGAATATTAAGTTTTTAAAAGGTTGGTTTATATATAATTTATCATTTCACTGTAATTTGAAAGCTTTGTTTTAATTGAGAAGTAGAGTCACCTCCCAAATAAATATGAAAACTTCCTGACTCAACCAACCACTCCCCATCATTATCATAAAAGCCTAATTCAGCATTAGTTAATTCGAATTCTATAGTTTTAATTTCTCCTGGCGCCAACTCAACTTGCTTAAAACCTTTTAGCTCCCTTACAGGCCTTGTAACACTTGCATATTCGTCTTGTAAATAAAGTTGAGCTGTTTCAATTCCCTCTCGTTTTCCTGTATTTTGCACCTCAACACTAACCAATACCTTCCCTTCTTCTTTATATCGATTATCAATAGTCAAATTCTTATAATCAAAATTGGTGTAGCTTAAACCGTAACCAAATGGATATAGAGGATCATTTGAAGAGTCTATATAAGTTGACCAAAATACTTCATTTTCTCCCTTTGGAGCAGGTCTTCCCGTAGATTTATAATTATAATACAGTGGGATTTGACCTACATTTTTTGGAAAACTCATAGGGAGCTTTCCACTTGGATTGTAATCTCCATACAACACACTTGCAATAGCATTTCCCGCTTGAGAGCCCAACTGCCAAGCTTCAACAATAGCGGGTATGTGTTTGTCAGCCCAATTAATGGTAAGTGGTCTTCCGTTATTAAGTACCAAAACAATATTTGGGTTTACTTCATAAACTGCTTCCAGCATTTGTTGTTGTAACCCTGGTAAATCCAGTGAAGTTCTGCTTCTACCTTCACCACTTTGTCTGCCATGTTCGCCCAACACCATCACTACCACATCTGCATTTTTAGCACTGGCTACAGCTTCTGCAATTCCAGCTGAATCAGTATTATTTATTTTAAGTTCTTGAGCAAATGTAGGTTGACTTGTCACCAGCTTTACACCATTTTCAAAAGTAATTTCATTTGTGGCATCATATTTTTCTAAGCCTTCCAGAACACTCACTGCTGAATTATCCTCTGCGGCAATGATCCAATTTCCTAACGGCGAAGTTTTATCTGCTGCTAATTCACCTATCAAAGCGATCTTTTGACCTGACTTTTTCAGCGGAAGCAAATTGTTTTCATTTTTTAATAAGACAATTGATTGTTTTGCTAAATCAAAGACTTGATCGTGAAATTTTTGTTGACCTATAACTTCCTTCTCTCGTTTTTCATCACAATATTGGTAGGGGTTATCAAAGAGTCCTAATTCAAATTTGACTTTCAAAATCCGTTTTACGGCATCATTAATCAAGTCTTCACTAACTTCACCATCTTCAACCAAGCTAGCTAATTGTTCTATATAATGATAGGATTCCATATCCATATCACTTCCTGCACTTACAGCATATTTAGCAGCAGCTCTTCCATCTTTAGCAAAACCATGTGCTATCATTTCGCCTACCGAATCCCAATCAGAAACAACAAAGCCTTTAAAATCCCATTGGTTTTTTAATAAATCTCTTTGTAAATATTTGTTCCCTGTAGCAGGAATTCCATTAAGTACATTAAAAGCATTCATGAAAGTTTTTACATCCGCTTCTACGGCTGCTTTAAAAGGAGGGTTAACCATGTTATGCAATGTTGAAGTTCCAATATCAACAGTATTGTAATCTTTGCCAGATTCTGCAAATCCATATCCAGCAAAATGTTTTGCAGTTGCCGCTAAAGTATTTGGTGCTGATAAATCATCTCCTTGAAATCCTTTTACTCTAGCTTTAGCTACCAAACTTCCCAAGTAGGGATCTTCGCCAGCACCTTCCATTACTCTTCCCCAACGAGCATCTCTGGAAATATCTACCATAGGTGCAAAGGTCCAATGAATTCCAGCAGCACTAGCTTCTTCAGCAGCCATTTCAGCAGATTTCTGTATGGCCTCCAAATTCCAACTAGCCGTTTCTGCTAAAGGGATTGGGCTAATTGTCTTGTAGCCATGAATGACATCAAAGCCCATTATTAAAGGAATACCTAATCGACTTTCCTCAACTGCAATTTTTTGGACGGCCATTACATTTTCAACACCATGAACGTTAAGCATAGAGCCTACCCAACCTTTTTTTAAATGTTCTAATTTTTTTGCCTGCTGTCCTTCTTTAGGTCTTGGGCCTGTAAAATCCATAAATCCAGAATATTGATTCATTTGACCAATTTTTTCTTCTAAAGTCATTAATGACATCAAAGAATCTACTTTGGCATCAATTAAATCGGTATTCTTATTAGGCGTATTCGGATCACTACTACAAGCACCGGCAAAAACCATAATTACTAAAATTAAATATATGTTGAGTTGTTTCATTATAGACTATAATCTAATATTTCAATTTTTCATTTTTATCCCAAAGGCCCCAGTAAGCACCAACATCTCCTTCAGCTCCAACTTTCCAAGATTCGTCAAAAGAAGAAAAATAAAACATTTCAATTTGTGCTTCTTTTGCCCATAATTGGGCATTGATAAAGTATTTTAATGCATTGATATAAGAAGGCTGAGCAGCCCCTAGAGATTCTCCTTGGCTTGGCCATCCTGTTTCAGTAATAATAACTTTTTTGCCTTTGGCAACACTTAAGGCTTGACCGCACATCTGTTGCATATGTGCCAAAGAATAATCAAATTGACAACTTTCCCAAAATGGATAACAATTAGCTAAGATAACATCTGAATTTTCAACTAATTCTGGATGGCTAGAGAATTCATAATACGCATCTACGTAGCCAATAGGTATATCAGCTGGTATTTTTGCTCGTACTTCTTGCATATAACCAATTAATTGATCTAATGTAAGTTCATTACGGTATAATACCTCGTTTCCTACTGCTGCAATATCAACAAGACCTTGGTTAGCCATTTGAATTAGTGCATCAATCTCTTCTCTATTTTTTTCTTCATCATCACTTAACCAAGCCCCAACCAAAGTTTTAATTCCAAGTTGCTTGGCTACTTTTGGAACAAACTCATTCCCTTCTATACAGGAAAAAGAACGCACCCATTTCATGTGAGGCTTTAAAATTTTCATTCGCCTCAACACCTGTTCTTCTGAAATGTGATCACCGGGCTCTTGTCCATCTTCATACATACTAAAACACAAGCCGTGTAGCTTAGTTTTTAGCAACTGGTGAAATATCTTTTTAAGTTCTTCTTCAGAAGCTTGAATCGGATAACTTTTATTCGCCACAAGAGAAGCTAAAAATCGCTCTTGTAATTCGTTTATTTCTTGTTCTTTTCTATACGTCATAACCTATCTAAATTTTAATTTTTCGTGTTTGTCCCAAATTCCCCAACGTTGGCCAACGTCGCCTTCATGATGAATTTTCCAAGATTCATCAAAAGAAGAAAAATAAAATAACTTAATATCTTCTTTTTTGGCCCATTTATTTACATTAATAAAATATTTCATTACGTTGATGTTGGAAGGTTTTGAAAGATGAGTTGATTCTCCATCACTGGGCCATCCTGTTTCTGAAATCCATACCTCTTTACCTCCGGATTGGTCAGCAATGATTTTATACATATGCCTTAAGTAGGCAGCTGATTTAGAAACATCAACACCTTCCCAAAAGGGGTAGCAGTTAATAAGGAGTATATCGCAAGCTTGTATTAAACTAGGGTATTGATCATAAATTGAGTAAGAATCTACATAGCCTACTGGAATATTTTTAGGAATTTTCTCAGCAACTTGATTAATATAGTTTAACAATTCGTTTTCTGATAATTCATTTCTGAGTAAAACTTCATTTCCTACAACTGCAACATCTACATTACCAGATTTGGCTAAACTTATTAAATTTTTAATTTCTTCTTTGTTTCTTTTCTCATCATCACTTATCCATGCACCAACCACTGTTTTTAAGTTGTTTTCCTTAGCTATTTCAGGGATATACTGATTACCATTTGTACATGAAAAAGAACGTACCCATTGGGTATGTGGCTGAATAATTTTTGTTCTTCTTCTTACTTGTTCTTTGGAAAGTTTATCGTTTTGATCCTGCCCATCTTCATATGGGCTAAAGCATATGCCATACAATCCTTCATTCAGGTTAGTAATAAATAGATTTTGTATTTCCTTTTGAGACATTTTAGAAAAATCAACATCATATCGATGATCATTTTCACTATTTAAGTTATCTATTTTAAGGCCTCTTAAATATCCAGATGAAGTTATTTTCTTTGGTTCAGCATTTCTTCGCTTTAGTTCTTCTCCAATTTTTTTCACACGTTTTTCATCTAAACTGTAAGACCATATGATCCAAATTGCAATAGCCGCGGTTACTGCTGGAATTATAATATCAGCTATTCTTAGCCTTAACATACTTTCTGCCGTCTGAGTGGCTGCACTTTCATCAAAACCAATCAGTGAAAGAATGGCACCTCCTAAAACTAAAGCTATAGCTTGACCTAACTTTACCATCCACCAGTATATGGCTCCAAAAGTACCTTCCTTTCTAGGCTTACCGTTTTCTAATTCGTCTAAATCACAAACATCTGCGGTCATACTCATCATTAACGTAAATAGACCACCCAATCCAAATGCCATTAGTGGAATGGGAAGGAACATCAGCCAAGGACCTCCATTTGAAGCATCAATACTAAACCAATGCATTCCTATGCTATCTAAGAAAGGATCGATTTTATTAAACACAGAGATCACAAATGAATTCAAGTTCTGACCAACGGAAGTTTCATTAAATCTTGCGTTTAGCTCATTATCAAACCCCCACCATTTTAAGCAATATCCTATTATTGATATTACGGTAGAAATGATAAAAGCTTTTTTCTTACCGAAGATATCTGCTATTTTAGAGATAATAGGAATGATTAAAAAAGCAGTTACAAAAGCGGTAAGTGAAGCAAACCATGCGGGCCAATTGGCAGCTGATCCATAATCTCCATTATAGATGTAGAAAACAATTATAAAAAAACTAAAAGACGCAACAATCTGAAAGCCATTGAAAACTAAAAAGGTAGCCCCACAAAGCTTCATGAAAGGCTTATTTTCTGAAACCTGCTTTATTCCATCAAATAAATCTTTAGAGGTTTGTTTTAAAGTTCCTAGGGTAATTTTCTTTCTGTTTTCCATATCCCCAGGATCCATTCCTTTACAGAATAACGCTGGTAGTATACCAATTACAGCACAGCCCAATCCAACTAGCAAGGATAGATTCCTCACTCCTGTAGCTTGAAGTTTTTCATCGGTTATTTTTTGTAAATCTTCGCCCGAAAGACCTAATTCAGCTATATATCGTAAAGTCTCCTCGTCAATTGGAAAAACAAGTGGGTCTGCAATTACCACCCAAAACCAAGGCACTAACATCCAAGCTATTTGCCCCATAGTATTAGCAAATGCCATTAATCTAGTACGCTCATTATAATCGGGAGTCATTTCATAACCTAAACCAACTAAAGGTGTAGCAAACATGGTATTTCCAATCAAGAAGAATAAGGATAGTACCAAGAAGTAGATAAAGTTAAACAGGACTGAATTGTCTTCATTTAATTGAAATAAAAGTGCGAACAAAATACCACTTAATAAAGCCCCCATAAAAATGTAGGGCCTTCTTCTTCCAAATTTAGATTTAGTATTATCTGAAATAAACCCCATAATAGGGTCTGTAAGTGCATCAAAAATTCTTGGTATACCTCCTAACAGACCTGCTAGAAAAGGATTCATTCCAAAAGCTGTAACTAAAAAAAACATAAATACTGCTAGTGCACCAGGTAGCAAGTTCAATACTAAATGACCTGCTCCAAAAGCAGCCTTTTGACCTACCGGAACTTTATGTGCTTTATTTATGTTTTCATTAGACATATTCCTTAAGTTTTATTTTGAATAACAATACTTTGTAATGCTTGTGGACTAATGCTCACCACTGAAGATTGATTACCCAGTTGCAATTCAAAATTTTTAAGCTTTTTGCTAGTATTAAAAACAATTACTATATGACTACCATCAGGATTAGTAGCGGCAGTAACTAAAAGATCAGCATCTTCATTAATTTTGTAGTCAATTCGCTTAGCTCCTGGACGAATAAATTTACTAAAATGAGCCATGACATGATACAATGGCGTAAAATATACCTCATCTTTATCAGGGTCTACAATGACTGGAGCCACACACCAATTTTCAAACCAATTTGGCCCTCCTTGTCTATCTAATACCATATTCCAATCTATCCACCCTTCAACTTCATTATTGATGCATCCAATAATATCTCTAGCATACCGATAAACAGGACGGTATTTGGGGTGTAAGTGTTTTCGTTCTTCAGGTGCCCAAGTGAAGCCCCAATCGGTAGCTTCTTTCCTCCAATACCAGTCATCTTCCTGCCATACAGGAACTTGATCATCAACACAAGCTTCAGTTTGTAGCAATATTTTTTCCGAGGCTTTTTTTCTTGCGTATTGCAATTCCTCAGAAAACACCTTAAACGTACTTTCGTACCAATGGACAGCGGTACCATCATAGTAGTTTGGTTGATGACGCTCGTCAAACATTTCATCCACCCATTCTCTTAAGCCTTCTCTATTTTGGTCGTATCCTAAAATTTTAACATTTTGTTTCCCATCTTTTTCCAGCTGTGGACCTAAATGGTTATTTACAAATTTAGTCATCTCTTGGGGAGTGTAGTGCATACTTTCCCAATTATTACCATTTCCATGAGGTTCATTTTCTACTGTAAAACCCCAAATATCAATTCCATGTTTTGCATACGCATCTACGTATTTAGAAAAAAATAAAGCCCAAGTTGGATAAAATTCCTCTTTTAATTTTCCTCCTACCCAATCCTTATTATCTTTCATCCAGGGTGGAGCTGTCCATGGAGAGGAAAGTATTTTAAAACCTTCTGATGAAGCTTTCATAGCCTCCTTAATCATAGGAATAATATCATCCTCATCTTCCTCTACAGAAAAGTGTTCTAATTCTAGGTCTCCTTCAACAGGCGCATAACTATATTGACCTAAAGAAAAGTCACAGGAGTTCATATGGGTTCTAGTTAAAGAGTACTTAGCTCCTTGATCTGAAAAATAAGCATCAATTATTTTCTTTCTGTTTTCTTTACTTAATTGATTTAACAAGTAGGCTGAAGATTCTGTAAATGAGCCCCCAAAACCAATTAAAGTTTGGTAAGTTTTTTCTGGATTGATTTGAATTTGAATAGGTTTATCAACACCCTCATCAACATTTTCTATCTTTTGTAGCTGATGACCAGACCTTGATGTTTCAAAAACTTCAAGCTGTAATTTATCTTTGTTTTCTTCACAAGAGCTGAATAACATAAGTAATAAAATTTTTAGGGAGAAAAAATAGTGTAATTTCATTGCTTTCTGTTTTAATGATTTACGACAACTTCTCTTAATTCTGGTGGCATTACAACATCCAATAAAAGGTTTTTAACGTTCCCTCTGTAGGTTTTTGTAATAGGTTTTCCACCTCTTTCTAATCCTTCAAATAATCCTTGATCTACTAAATCCCAAAGGGCATATTTAGCTTGACCATCTACCGTAAATAGTCCAAAGAAATTTTCTGACCCTCTAGGATTTTGCGCATCTTTCCAAGGTTCATCAAAAGCTTCAAAATAAAAACAAGCAATATTATTTTCATTTGTCCATTCTCTCATCTTTCTGTAATACAGTGCTTGTTTATATTCATCAGTAGCTTTAGACCCATTAAGTCCATAATATCCTGAAGAAATACTTGCCCAACCCGTTTCTCCAATGTGAACAGGTTTGTCAATTTTCAGAGACTTCATATAGTTCATCACACTATCGTATTGAGATACTGCATAATTTAGAGAACGCTTCATAATTTGATCCATTTTTTGAACATTACTCAGGTCTGTTTCTTTTGGAGATACCCCCCAAAATACAGGGTTGTAATGTGTATCATGCATGGGATAGGTATGGATTGACAAAAAATCTACGGCCTCAATTAATTCATTTAACTCAGGTACGTGGTATTCCGCACCACCGCCACCCCATGAAGCAAAATTATCTGAAGAGGTTACCCAAAGATTTTCATCTAAATCACCGTTTTGTTTTAGATGCTGTAAGTGATTTACCCATTTTAAAATTATATTAGGCTGAACAAAATAAGCTGTTGCCCATTTTACCATTGCCTCATTACCAACCGCAATTACTTTAACAATGTCAGGGTAAAGTTGTGCTAATTCAACTGCACGTTCAATTTCAGCTTCGTTGTAAACACTTTCCTCATAATGATTTAAAGGAAGGTCTGTCCAAGCATTTTTACAATCTATCCAAGCCCCAAGCATCACATACATTTCAAATTCCGGATTTTCATCCTTTAATTCTTTAATCGCCTTCAACACGTTAGAAGCGTGTGGTAAACGTACGTTGTATGTTCTCAAAATTCTAATCTTCATTGCATAGAGAATTTTTAAATCCTCTTTCAACTCATCAACAGTTGGTTGTATATCCCTTGTTTCTCTTCTATAGCCTCCATACGAAATAGCTAAGTAATCAGGATTACCTAGAATTTCTTCGGCATTTAAATCTTTACGCATTGATTCTGATTTTTGATCCTTCTGCTCACAGGAAATCATGAACACAATTCCTATAATTAATACGATGTAAGCAGTTGGTTTCATAGGCATTATTTTAATATTTCACTGGCTAAATGAACTTGAATTAGCTTTATTTCAGCTTTTCTACCAAATAAACTGTCAGTTATTTTTTCTGATAGCTCATTGCCTTCAATTTCTTCTTTCTTTCCTGAATTCCACGTCAGCAAAATTTTATTTTTGTTTGACATATAATAAACTACTGGAACTTGACAATAAGTAAAGAAGAGTGAATTAGGTGCTAACTTTAATTCATGGCTTTGATTACTTAAATCAAAATAAGTTGTGGTAGCTTCTTCTTTCAAGAATTCTTCTTTTCTTAGTAAATCTGGAGAGAATATTAATTTCCCATTTTTGACTTGTAATCCTAGTTCTCCAAATCTAGATAAAACATCCTCCTTAACCTGCCCTGTCATTCCTGGCTGTTGAGCTCCTTTTCCATAAGGTGTATGCGAATACGGATCGGTTGGGAATGCACCATACAACTTAGGAGATTTATGAACTCCAATTCCCGCATTAATTTCATAATAATGCTCTAATAACTTCCCTATTAATTCTGCTGAAGCATTATCCTCAATAGCCTTTATGCTTGTCTCTTGAACCGCTAGCTGGAGTTTAGAGACCATATGCCAATAAATTGAACCTAAACCTTCATAGCCGTAAAATGTACCTGACCTTCCTGTAAACGATTTATGGTTAAATACTTGTTCGTAAATAGCTAAAATAAGTTGTTTTTCCTCTTTGACCAAGTTATGGTATTGAGTTGGCAGATTTTCTAAGGCGCTTTGAAGCTTTTTTGCATTGTTAAATTTAGCATTAAAATGGTAATTCCCATCAATGTCTTTTTCTATAATGCTAGTCACCTCTTTTTGAATCATTTCTGATAATAATTTAGAGGATTTCACCAACTTTTCAGGCACTTGATTTCTATCTAAAAAGCCTTTTAATTCTTTATTTGGATATAATAAATAAGAGTATTGATCAGGCCTAAAAAGCGCGCTAGACTTAAGTGCATTGAGTAAGTTTAAGGATTGTTCACCATTTAAAGTTCCTGAACTAAGAATAGCAACTTGACCTTCCAGCATTTCATCTAAACGGCTTATCTCCACCTTTTCTTCTGAAATAGTAACTAAATTATAGGCATGATAAAGTGCATCTTGGCGTTCATTGGCAATGATACTATGGTCAAGGTAAGCCAAAGTAGTAGTAATAAAATCCTTAATTTCACTTACTGAAATTTGAACTGACTCTCCTGAAAAACCTGAATGATATATCTTTGTTCTAAAATCACTTGCTGAAACCCCTAGTTCATCTAAAATCTGTTTTCTTTGTTGGTCGTTAAAAGAATTATGAAGTAGTTCTTTGTACTGACTAAAGGTAGCTTTCATTTGGTAAAACGTAGTCCCTAATTCAGCTGAAATGGAATACTTTTCATTGGCTGGAAGCGGATGGAAAACTTCTTTAAAAAAGCCTAAGAATCTTCTTAGGTAAGCTAAGGTAACCATAGAGACTCCATTCCCAACTAAAGCATTGTTGGCGTCATTCCATTCTGGACGCTGTGTATTCATCCAAATACCTGCTTCTGGGATAAAATTGGACAATTTAGCCAAGGTGGTAGCCAGAATTTTTTCTATGAAATTTACTTGGATCACATCATTTTTAAGGCCTCTTAATAATGCCCCATCTGCACCAATTTTATCTCTATTAGCCCTAATCTTTGCATCTGAATCATGATCAAAAACTATAGTATCTTTTGGGTCCTTAAGAATCTCTGCATAAGGTTTAATAAGGTAGGGAACATTGGCATATACAAATACGTTTTTATTAAACCAAGATTGCATAGCCCCTGGCTTGGCAGCCTCATAAAATTCTAAAAATTTAAGCAAATAGATGATTTGGTGGTCTCCCCAATAGCCGATATACGACCAGGGATCATCAGGTTCAATAATTTCCCAATCAAAACCATCTTTAGTTACTCGGTAAGGGTTGTAACCATCAAATGTAGTGGCGTTTAAAAACTTGAAAATCATCCCCTCAATAAAGTTGGGATATGAATGGGCTAAGCTTTCCCAATTTTGGAAAATGTCTCTCCAGTTTCCTTCATAATCTAAGACCTTTTTACCATCTTCATCTCTTGTGTTGATTGAAAATTGATTCCACGGGCGACTAGGATCACCATGTCTTCGGCTAAATTTTAAAGGCAAATACTCAATGGATAAGCGGGTAAAATCAGGATGATTTATGGTTTTGCTAAGTTCCATTAATGTTTGATGAGAAAAAGTTCTTGAAAGTTTATTAAGCGAAGAACTTAGCTCTTGATAAAGTGCATTATTTGCTTTTTGAAGATAGTTGGTAAAATCTACTTTATCTATGCTGTAATTATCATCAAAAATTCCACCTCGCATAATGTTGAAAAGCGAATTAGAAAAATGACGAATATCTCGCAAATCATCATTTGAATGCTGTATACCATCTGCTCCAGCAACTAATTGCTTTAAGCGTGTTGTACCCAATTCAATATCTTCTTTTATCACTTGGTCTAAATCGTTTTTCTGAATTTTAGACTGTAATTCAATCAAACGAGCATGATTATAATCTACATCTGCAATAATTTTCCAAGAAGAGTATTCATTAGCGGGTAAATCCATGGATTGATGAATTAAGTAGGCTCCTTTTTCTGCCTTAACATCATCTTCCTGTTGTATAGATTCTCCTCTTCTAAAATTGGCTAATTGTAAAGAGGAAAGTAAGTAAGTAGGGTTTTTAACGCTGAGCGACCAAGCTACATTGGCAAGAAGGGCTTCACTTGGTTCTGCTTTATCAACAGGAACAGCACTAAGTGCAAATATACCAAGACCTGTTTTGGATTCAAGTTCATTGCGTTTGTAAGCGTCTACTAAATTACTGCTTTGTCTTTGAAGATCACTTTCTACCCCTGCTGGCAAAATGTTTTGAAAACCATCAATAACTTCAATATCAGCACTTAAAACGCCTAGGTTTTGAATACTTGATTCTTTTACAAATCCAAATAAATCACTGGTTGCCAATTGGTACTTAAAGCTAATTTGAAGATCATGATTAATCTCTTCGAAAAGCACTTTATTACCATAAATGTTTTTGTAAAGATGTCTACTTACATTAAATTTTTCTAGGGATTTGTTGGTGAAAGGCTCCCAATAAATACGTTCTGATTCAGTATTTACTTTGATTATTGTTTTACTTCCTGTAGTGAGGTAAGATTCTGTGATTTTATCGTCAGTGTAGTAAGGAAATAAAGCCGATTCTGAGTTTCTTCTGCCTGCTGTTACACCACCATTGCTTGAAAGAAACATCCAATGGTTAGAATTGCTCACAATACTCATAAAAAATGGTCGTAAATTGTTGGAATGAGTAATTTTCAAAAATTTCTCTCCATTAATCGTCACTTTTTCTAAGTCACTCGTATTAGATTTGTTTTTATCAACCTCCATCTGGGTCATAGTTTTATTTTTTTATTTTCAATTTTATTTCTTCTATTTCGGGATGAATATTTTGCAAAAGTGAATTACTTAACTCTTCAATAGCTTCTAAATCCCAATCCTTATGATATGGATTAATCTGGTGCATCTTTTGCAATTTCTTATATGCTAACCTTGGTTGTAATTCATATAAACCTTGGTCATTAGGTTTTTGCTTGGCACATATGCCAAACCATTCTTCGTTCATGTTGTTTTCTCCAGGCTGGTAGTCAAGATAATAACCCCCATTCACCCATGATGCGGTAGTGTCTTGCACATCCAAATTATAGGTTTGACCGTGTTTCCACCATCCATCGCTAAATTGGAAAGTAAAGCCTCCAATTGAATTTCCTGTTTTTTCTAGTCCCGCAGCGTTGGCATAAATCTCTTTCCAATTATGAATTAAGAAATAAGCTTGACTTATCTCGTCTTCTTCTTCTAAAATAGCATTGTATGCATCAGCACCAAACTCTGTAAACAAAACTGGTTTATCATATTTCTGTTTAACCGTTTTATAAGCGTCGCCAAAAGATTTGCCGCGGTAAATATTAGTTCCAAATATATCTACCTCTTGACATTCTTCTTGAATAATCTCTATATACATTAAATCACCGTTGCAAATAGCAGTAGGTATATTTGGGTCAATTTCTTTAATTTTTTGGCTAGCTTGGTTCATTAATTGATACATTGGTCTTGCTTGGTATTCGCCAACTTGTTCAATTTGTGTTTCTTCATCAGGTATATCTTCAGTTTCTGCTCCTTGCCAAAAAAGGCCGTAATTATTTTCATTTCCTATAAGATATATTAATAAACCTGGTGTATTGTTGTAGGTGTTGGCCATCTCTGCAATTTCTGCCAACAAAATTTCTTGTGTTTTAGGGTCTGCATAATCTGTTTCAGCAACCCATTCATCATTGATTTGTAGACCGTATCTACCAAAAGAATGATTAATCATGGTGTGGATTCCATAATTTTCATAAATATAACTGATCCATTTAGGTGGGATGCCTGTGTAAATTCTAATGGCATTTACTCCCATGTCTTCTAATAGCTGCATTTCGTAGTCTAGAGCCTTTTGAATTATTTCTTCAGATTGGTTCCAAAGTGAATAGTCATAATTTGTGCCTATGGGGAAGTAATCCCAATTCATACCATTAACAAAAAAATCCTCTCCATTTACTTGAAGTTGAAAACCCTCATCAGACTTATGGATATCAACGCTGTATTGCTCTTCCATATTGTTACAACTAAAAAGCAATGTAACAATCAATAAAAGTAGAAAGTTAACTTGATTCATCTTATTAAAATTTGGTATGTAAAAAAGCTTGAATTAATTTGAAGAAGAACTAATACTCAAATTAAGGGTTCACTTAAAAAACTTACGCACCGATAGCAGTTATCTACCGGTACGTAAGTAAGGCTAATTATTATTGAAATACTCTTACGTATTCAATTTCCATTGCACTTTCTTCAAAGTTAGGGTCTACAGTATTGCCAACAAATGTACCTCCCATGGCTACATTAAGTAATATAAAGAAGTCATTGTTAAAGGGAAGGTCTCCGTTATTTTGGAAAGTAAAGAAAACCTGATCATTTATTGCCCACTGAATTTGATTTTCATCCCACTCAACGGTATAGTTATTAAATTCGTTTGAAACGTCCTCTTGAACTGTGGTTTGTCCTATAGCGTTTCCTCCAAAATTACCGGGAAAATGTACCGTACCATGAATTTCATCTTGTGCATTACCACTATGTTCCATGATATCAATTTCACCACATTCTGGCCATCCAATATCCGGGAAGTTGGTTCCCATCATCCAAATTGCTGGCCAAGTACCTCCTCCTTCTGGTAGTTTAGCTCTCACCTCAATTCTACCGTATTGGAAACCGAAATTGTTTAATGTATTTAATCTAGCAGAAGAATAATCGAAACCAAAAGTTGGCTCTGCAACAAGATTAATTACTAATTTACCATCATCAACAATAGCATTTTCATCTGTGTAATATTGAAGCTCTTGGTTACCCCATCCTGGAATACCTTGATCTGCTCCATTACCTATTTCAAAATTCCAAATGCTTGAATCTGGCATTCCATCTACATCAAATTCATCAGACCATACCAAATCTTCAAATTGTGTTTCTAAGGTATTGTCTTGCTCTCCTTCAGCATCAGTAGTAAATTTAAGGTACCATGCTAATTGATTACTAGCTGAACCTGATAGTGCTCTTACATATAAAAAGTCATCGGTAATTTCAAGAATCTCGTAAGTACTTGTGTTGATGTAATATGCCATGAATCCATCATCACCAATAGTAAATTCGGTTCCAGTAGTCACATCTTCAGGAGTTCCAAATCCAGCAGGAGCTAAAGATACATTTTTCTGACCAGATACATCAAAAGGTAGACATTGGTCATCTGGACCACCGCCACCTCCAATAGTATTAAATTCACCATTGAAGAAAGTAACACCTACACCATCTGGATCTACATTATCATGTTCAAAAGAAATGGTGTTATTTGGTCCAGCACTTAATGTAATTTCATCATCATATAAGCATTGTGCCAGTTGATTTGGTGCAGCAGCAAAAAAGTCTGGACTAAAGCTATCTAAAGGTCCTACCCCTAAGTGTCCTGGTTCATTCCTTGCAATTGACCAAGTTTTTGATTGACCTTCTCCTCCTGTTAAAAATTCAAAAGTTTCAGGGTCATCAAATTGACTTTCAACAGATATTTCAATAGTTGAAACACTTTTTGCTCCACCAGTACCACTAGCGGTTACAGTAACTAAATAATCATTTACACCGTTTCTAGTATACCTATGTCTATGTTGACCAGAGGACTGTCTTTGCGTAGCTCCATCTCCAAAATCAAAGCTAAAATTAATAGCATTATCTGCAGTTACCGTAAAGTCAACAAAACCAGAACCGTCACCAAACGGAAAATCCTCGCTTGCCCCTTCTATCTCTGCATCAATTTGAATATTCGTTGGAGCTACTACTTCGCCTATACTAAACTCATCGTCAT
>PXFS01000073.1 GCA_003564185.1 Flavobacteriaceae bacterium | reverse complement strand
TTCTCTGTGTGCTTTGCGTTTTAAGCTCTGTGTACTCTGCGTGAAAAAAAAAAGAGAGCTTGGTAAGTTTGCGTCTTAGCATCTTTGCGAGAAAAGAAAGAATTAAGTACAAAGAATTAAGTACAAATAATTAAGAAGAAAGAATTAAGAAGAAAGAATTGGTTAGTGCTAATTGGGGAGAAAACCGAAAACAGACAACCCAAAACCGATAACCGATAACCGAAAACAGACAACAGATAACCTACAACAATAGATATAAACAGATGAAAGTAATAGCAATGATTCCTGCCAGGTATGAAGCCTCCAGATTCCCTGGAAAGTTAATGAAAGACTTGGCTGGAAAATCAGTCATAAGAAGAACTTACGAAGCAACTTTAGCCACACAGTTGTTTGGTGAGGTTATTGTAGTCACAGACTCAGAAGTGATTTATAAAGAAATTTCAACCCACGGAGGTAAGGCAATGATGAGTACAAAAGAACACGAATGTGGAAGCGACCGAATTGCTGAAGCAGTAGAATCTATTGATGCCGATATTGTAATTAATGTTCAAGGCGATGAACCTTTTACCAATAAAGAAGTGCTACAAGAACTTATTCAAGTTTTTGAAACCGATTTGCAAAAAGAAATCGATTTAGCTTCAGTAAAAACCCCACTCACCACTAAAGAAGAAATTGAAAACCCAAATAACGTTAAGGTAATTACCGATTTAAATAATACTGCTTTGTATTTTTCAAGATCGCCAATTCCTTTTCATAGAGAAAAAGAGTTGAAGGTGAATTACTATAAACACATTGGTATTTACGCTTTCAGAAAAAAAGCCTTAATGGAATTTTACCATCAAAATCAGACCCCGCTTGAGGCCGCTGAAAAAATAGAATGCATTAGGTATTTAGAGCACGGGAAAAAAATAAAAATGATTACTACCACTACACTAAATGTGGGTATTGATACACCAGAAGACCTCGAAAAAGCTAAACAAATGCTGAACGAGGAAAAAAGCTAACTTCAAATTTCTTAACCTAAAGTTAAAGAGCGTTAAAAACAGAGATCCTAATTTATTCGCTTCAGAAAAAAATTAATTTAGCTCAAAATTTAAAGGCATGAATCAAAGATTTAGACTATTACTTACCTTATTTATAGGATTTTTTATTCAGCAAGCAATTGCTCAAATTAATGTTGAAGAAAAATACAACAAGCAAGAAGTTCAAATAGAAATGCGTGATGGAGTAAAATTACACACCACCATTTACAGTCCAAAAGACACCACTAAATCGTACCCCATTCTTTTACAAAGAACGCCCTATAGTTGTCGCCCATACGGCGAAGATCAATTTCGCAAAAGCATTGGACCAAATCCTTATTTAGCTGAAGAAGGAAATATTATTGTTTACCAAGACGTTCGTGGACGCTGGATGAGCGAAGGAACTTATGATAACATGCGCGCTTTTAATCCCAATAAAAAAGGAAACGAAACAGACGAAGCTTCAGATACCTATGACACCATTGAATGGTTAGTGAATAATGTGGCTAATAACAATGGAAACGTAGGAACTTGGGGAATTTCTTATCCCGGTCACTACGCTGCATTTTCCATACTTTCTGGGCATCCAGCCTTGAAGGCCGCTTCGCCACAAGCCCCAATTGGCGATTTCTACTTTGATGATTTTCACCACAATGGCGCATACTTACTCAGTTATTGGATTGCAACATCGCTTTTTGGTTATGAAAAATCAGCACCTACCAATCAGCCTTGGTATTCCATTCCAGATATTGGCACCAAAGACGCTTACCAATTTTTCTTGGATGTTGGTTCATTGTCTAATTTAGATGAATATTATGGAGAAGATAATGTGTTTTGGCAACAACTTAAAGACCATCCCGATTATGACGAATTTTGGCAGTCGCGTGGATTGGTACAACACATGAAAAACGTTGAACCAGCGGTAATGACCGTCGGTGGACTCTTTGATGCAGAAGACCTCTATGGGCCTTTCAACATTTACAAGAGCTTAGAAAAAAATAGCGATAATTACAATACTCTGGTATTTGGGCCTTGGAGTCATGGCGACTGGGCAAGACAAAGCAAACGACAAGCAGTTGGGAATATTTACTTTGGAGATGATATTTCTAAAAACTATCAAAAAGACATAGAAACTCCGTTTTTCAATTATTTTTTAAAAGGCCAAGGAGAAAATCAACTTCCTGAGGCTTACGTTTTTGATACAGGGAAAAAAGAATGGAATAGCTACGACCAATGGCCTCCAGAAGCTGTTGAAAAGGAAAATTTTTACCTTAATCCCCAACAGAAATTATCTTCAACGGCATCTCAAGGTTTTGATGAATTTATAAGTGACATCAACAAACCAGTGCCTTTCACAGAAGACATTAAGGTAACTTTTACCCCGCGCAAGTTTATGACAGACGACCAACGATTTGCCGCCCGAAGACCTGATGTAATGATTTACGAAACCGAAGTCTTAGAAGAAGACCTCAAATTAAGCGGTGAAATTTTAGCAGAATTGAAAGTCGCAACCACAGGAACCGATGCCGATTGGATTGTGAAAGTGGTAGATGTGCATCCGCATGACGCAGAAAACACAGAAGAAATGCAAGACCATCTTCAAATGAGCAACTACCACATGATGGTGAGGAGTGAAGTTTTTAGAGGTCGTTACAGAGAAGGATTTGACCAACCCAAAGCCTTTGAACCTAACAAAAAAACCGATGTAAATATCATACTTCAAGACATTAATCACACCTTCAAAAAAGGCCATAAACTACAAATTCAAGTGCAAAGCACCATGTTTCCCTACATTGATCGAAACCCACAAAATTACGTAGAGAACATTTTTCAAGCCCAAGAAAGTGATTACCAAACCCAAACCCATAAAATCTATCACGATTCTAAAATCACATTTGACAAGATTTCTCAATAAAAGAAAGATTGTTTTTTCAAAAATTTTCTGGGCGTTTAATCAGGCTGTCCGCTAAAGTTGGTTCACAAAAATCAGATTTTAGTTTGCTTGCCAAGAGCTTCTTTGGTCGTTTTGGCAATGCACTAAAAACAAGCTTTTTGTTTCACCAAGCTACCGCTACCATCCCTAACGCTGAAGATGAGAACTAAGATTAAGAATAAAAAACCAGAACAAAGTGTTGATGTTTAGTAATTGAAAAGCTTATATATTTTCTTAGTGTTCTTGGCGTCTTTGCGCGCCCCTTGAAATTTAAAAGTTTTATTTTGACTTAGTTTAATAATACCATTTATAAATTGAAATAACAGGTATAAAATATAGTTTTGTAACATGTATTATTTCAAAAAAAAGAAAAACAAGAGTTTAAAAAAAAGATGTTGATACCAGTTGTTATTATCAATGCTGTAATCATATTGCTTACTTTATTACGACATCGTAGAGTTCAGATGTTTATAGAAAATTTATTATAATCATATTTCAAGACCTCAGTTTGAGTACAATGTGTATAGAAAAACCATCACCACCACACCTCTCGACCCCAACGGGGTCAAACAATTACATAGCTTATCTAACAACATATTTCCAATGTCTTTTTTTTACAACAAAATAAATTTGAATTAATTTTACAGAGAGTTTAAGCTATTAAAATCGGATTTACATGAAATCAATAATAAAAGAATTTAAAGAGTTTGCCGTAAAAGGAAATGTATTCGACATGGCTGTCGG
>PXFS01000076.1 GCA_003564185.1 Flavobacteriaceae bacterium | reverse complement strand
TGCCCCCTCCCTTCAAAAAAGAAAAGACAAAAAATAAGTATTATAATGTAGGGGTATTTTTGTTTCATAAAGCGACAAAAATTTTAATAAATGTAAAAACAAGTCAGTAGCTATCCAAGACTTTCTACGATGCAAGGCTTGATTATTAGTAGGTTGAATGGGTATCGTTACTACTCTAACGTTTGAGCAAAAATGTTAAAATTTATTCAACCACCTTAAAATTGTCTTTCCAATTAACTCTAAGCGTAGTCTATAAACTACATTTTAATTTCTAAAAAGTCAAATAGAACATCAACACTTGCTAAAAGCTTTAGATAAGTTTTTATAATGCTGAATAAAGCAACATTAAATACCGTATATTTGCAACTTTATTAAGGAAGAAAATTGTATGAAGAATATTCGTAACTTTTGTATCATTGCTCATATTGACCACGGTAAAAGTACTTTGGCCGATCGTTTGTTGGATTCTACCAAAACAGTGACTGCTCGTGAAAAACAAGAGCAATTATTAGATAGTATGGACCTAGAAAGAGAGCGTGGAATTACGATTAAGTCTCACGCCATACAAATGGTTTATGAATATGAAGGTGAAGAATACGTCCTTAATTTAATTGACACTCCTGGCCACGTGGATTTTTCTTACGAGGTTTCTCGTTCAATAGCCGCTTGTGAAGGTGCCTTGTTAATTGTTGATGCAGCACAGAGTATTCAAGCACAAACTATTTCTAATTTATACTTGGCCTTAGAAAATGATTTAGAGATTATTCCGGTTTTAAATAAAGTTGATTTACCCAGTGCTAACCCTGAGGAAGTTACCGATGATATTGTTGACCTACTTGGTTGTGATGCTTCTGAAGTGATTCCTGCCAGTGCAAAAACAGGCTTAGGTATTGACGATATTTTGAAAGCTATTATAGAGCGTGTTCCAGCGCCTAAAGGAAATCCAGATGCGCCACTAAGAGCTTTGGTTTTTGATTCGGTGTATAATCCGTTTCGTGGAGTGGAAACCTACTTCCGCGTATTTGATGGTAGCATCAAGAAAAACCAAAGAATTAAATTTGTAGCTACTGGTAAACAATATGGAGCTGATGAAGTGGGTACTTTAAAGCTACAGCAGGTACCCAAAAAAGAAATTAAAGCCGGAGATGTTGGTTATTTAATTACGGGTATAAAGGACGCCCGCGAAGTGAAAGTAGGTGATACCATTACCGATTTTGAAAATCCAACAGATGTGGTAATTTCTGGGTTTGAGGATGTGAAACCAATGGTTTTTGCTGGAATTTATCCTGTAGATACAGAAGATTACGAAGAACTAAGATCATCTATGGAAAAACTTCAACTAAACGATGCTTCCTTAGTATTTCAACCCGAAAGTTCTGCGGCTTTAGGTTTTGGTTTTCGATGTGGCTTCTTAGGAATGCTTCATTTAGAAATTATTCAAGAACGCTTGGAACGTGAGTTTGATATGACGGTAATTACAACAGTTCCTAACGTATCCTATCAAGCTTACACTACTAAAAATCCTGAAGAGGCTATTATGGTTTCCAATCCAAGTGACTTACCTGATCCTTCTACACTTTCGCATGTAGAAGAGCCTTATATTTCAGCAAGCATAATCACCAAAGCCGACTTTGTTGGTCCTGTAATGAGTTTGTGTATTGAAAAAAGAGGTGAAATTAAAAATCAAAATTACCTGACTACAGACCGTGTTGAGCTAACCTTTGATATGCCCTTGGCTGAAATTGTGTTTGATTTTTACGACCGATTAAAAACCGTTTCTAAGGGTTACGCTTCTTTTGATTATTCGCCAATTGGTATGAAGAAATCAAAATTAGTAAAAGTTGATGTTCTCCTAAATGGAAATAAAGTTGATGCACTTTCCGCTTTACTACACCAGGACAACGCTTATGATATTGGAAAGAAAATGTGTAATAAATTAAGAGAGCTTATTCCAAGACAACAATTTGATATTCCTATACAAGCGGCCATTGGCGCTAAAATTATTGCCAGAGAAACAGTGAAGGCACTACGAAAAGATGTTACAGCTAAATGTTATGGTGGTGATATTTCGCGTAAGCGAAAACTTCTAGAAAAGCAGAAAAAAGGGAAAAAACGTATGCGTGCTGTAGGTAATGTAGAAATTCCACAAGAAGCATTTATGGCGGTTTTAAAGCTTAATGATTAAACTTTTACTATTCCATCATTTTTGGAATTAAATTTATGTTTCATGCACTAGTATTGATTACTTAATCATCAGCTAAATGCATGGGTTTCAACAAATCAAATACAGATTTAACGGGGCAAAAAGTACTTAAAGGTACTTCTACAAAAAACGTATTCCAGTATTCCATAGCTCCATTCCATAGGCCTGGTAGTTCTAAGGCTTTGATTGGTTTTCCTTGAACTGATTTATGGGTTATAAAGCCACGCTTGTGATTCACAAATTTCAATAAATCAAACTTATTTCCATCAACATCTTCAACCCCACATACCAAATCAACAGGATTAAAGTGTGTTGATTTTTCTATGACCTTAAGCTGGTTTTGATCTTCCGTATTCATTTGGGCTTTCTCCACAATCTGTAGACTCATCTCCCCTTTACCGTTCACTACCCAAAAAGGCCCACCTCCTGGAGCTCCTGTATTCTCTACCATTCCACAAACACGAATAGGTCTATTAAGTCGATCTATAATAGCATTTGCATCAGCATAAGTATTCATATCATTGAATTCACTCTGGATAAAACTTTTTGCTTCTTCAATAATAGATTGAGAAGGGCTTTGACGCAATTTTGTAATTAAATTGAATATTTCCTTTTGCTTTTCTAATAATACACCAGCCAATGCTTTTTTAAACTTAGCATTACTTGCTAATCCATCTCTGTGGGTAATATTATCAATATTTTTTATAAAAATAATAGAAGCATCAATTTGGTTTAAATTTTGAATTAATGCACCATGCCCCCCTGGTCTAAAGTAGAGTTGATTATTTACTTTAACCGGTTGATTATTTTCATCAACTGCAATGGTATCTGTACTTTCTTTTTGGTAGGAGTAACTCACTTCAAAAGAAACTCCTGTTTGCTTTTCCAAATCAGAACTTACTTGTTTAAACTTTTGTTCAAATTTACCTTGGTGTTTTGGACTTACTGTAAAATGCAAAGAGGCTTTTTTATCTTTTGAAGCATATGCTGCAGCTTCAAAAAAATGCTCTTCAAAAGGGGTTTTTAAATCGCCATCATAATTGTGAAAATAAATCAAACCTTTAGGCAAATTAGATAAATCAAGCCCGTTTTTATCTAACATCACTTGAAATGCATAATAGGCTTTTTCATATGCATCAAGTTGATTTAACTGAAGCTTAAATTGTTGTTCAATTTTTTCTTCAACAAGCGAATAAAAAGCTAAATCTGAAAGGTTTGGGATAGCCTTTTGGATGTTAGAAAACTTGTTTGAATTCAAGAGTTTTTTGAACGAATCTACATCTTTACTCAAACTCATTAATTGATGGAGTAGCTTAAACATTCTAGTAGCAGCACCAGAGGCTGGTGTAAATTTCAATACTTTAGAAGAATTGTTTTCATACAACTCAATCATTTTTTCTAATGAAGAAAGCTCAATAATTCCATCTCCAATAGTTGCAGGACGAACTAAATCAACATGAGGGATTCCTTGTTTAAAAGTTTCTATTTGCTTTTGCAACTGAGTCGCTTCAATCCCTTTGCTTTTAATTACTTTTAAATCGTTTTCTTCTAACTGCATGATTTAGTTTTCTTTAATTAGTAGATTTATTTTATTTTTGGCTAGTAACATTCGTTCTTCTAAACTTCCTGAAACACAAATATAAGGCAATTGGAACTTTTTAAGGGTTTTTTCAAAAATCTTATACATTTTCTTTCGTTCATGCGGTTTATCTCTTAAGGGATCTGGTTCCCACGGAATATCAATATCCGTTAAAATGTATAAGTGGTAGGTTCTATGTTTGATAGCATTTTCAAAAAAATCTGACTGATAGCCAGGATAATATTCTTTGGCGTAGGTGTAAATTTGAAGTAAGTTGGTATCACAAAATAAAATCTGTTTTGCTCTTTTTGTTTGTTGGTTTTCATGCTCAAGCTGCCCTTTGGCAATTGGGATTAGATGATTTTTTGTGAATTCAAATTGGTCTAGATGAATACGTTCTTCTAAATAAGTTCGCATATATTCTTCTACGCAAGGCTCTTTATAATAATCTGCCAAAGCTTTTGTCAATGTACTTTTTCCTGTTGACTCTGGCCCAAAAAGAACTACTTTAATAATTGGGCTTGAGGCTGATTTAGCTTTTTCTTCCATTCTTGATATGCTAATATTGCAATAATTGTAAAAATAAAATATTGTATAGAACTCAATGACAAGCCCTTATAATAATATAATGGTATAGATATTAAATCCCCAATAATCCAAAAAAGCCAATTTTCAATTTTCTTTTTAGCCATTAGCCACATACCTGTAAAGAAAATAGCTGTAGTCATAATATCTATTGCAGAAACCCAATTTTCCCATTTTTGAAAAAGCTGATAAATCATACTTGTGAAAAGAACTGAACTTACAAATAAAAAGATAGCTGTTTTCCACTCTTTAAATGAAGCTTTTGTAATTGGAATATATAATGCTTCATCTACTTTTCTAGTCCAAACATACCAGCCGTAAATAGACATGATAAAGTAATAAGAATTAATCAACATATCGCCGAGCAGTTGATAATACCACAATAGATATACAAATATCAATGTGCTGATCATTCCAGTAGGAAAAACAAGAATATTATCTCTCTTAGAAAACAATACACTTAAAAGACCAAAAAAAACACCTATTGCTTCTAATACAATAAAAAGTAATGGGGTTTCTTGGTAGGGTTCTACAAGTTCCTGGAAAAAATCCATGATTTAAAAGAATAAGAAACCGCCTCTAAAGGAGAGACGGTTTGTTTTATATTAAAAAAATGACAATCTTAAAGGTGCTTATTAGTTTTTTCAAAAGCTAATTTTTCTTTGTACTTCATCCAAGCATCACCTCTCATTTTTCGCATTAAATTTTCAAAGTTTCTCATCACTGCTAAATTATAGACTGCTTTACCTATATTCATGGCTGAACTTGGTAAAGTTCTAAGGCTCATGGAAAACCCTGGAGTTAAATAATGCATATGATGCCAATAACCTTCTGGCATATAAAGTGTGTCTCCGTGGTTTAATTCAGCCACCATACCTTTTGCCTTTTTCAAGGCTGGAAACTTTTTAAAATCTGGATTACAGAAATCTATACTATTAACTGTAACTAATGAATTGGGAACTTTGTATAAGTATTTTGTTTCTGAGGGTGGGTATAAGATACATCGTTTTTTCCCTTCAAAATGAACGTGAAATATATTGGCAAAGTCAATATCATAATGCATAAATACTTTTGAATCTTTGGCACCAAAAAAAAGAAAAGGTAAATCTCTTAAAAATTTTATGCCCAAGTCAGGCATATCAAAATGGTTCTGAAGTACAGGTACTTCTTTAATTAAATTGAACAAAAATATTCTGTACTCTGTATTTTCTTGTTTAAGTAAATCAACGTAATCTTTCAGCTTCATTTTTGCATGTGGCTCGTTGAATTTATTTTTGTGAGATATAGGTCTGTTATCATATAAGGGCACCTCTACCTCTCCAGCTACTTCTTTAAAATAATCAAAACTCCAACGTTTAAATGCTTCCCAGTTATTCGTCAAATTGCTAATTACTACTGGCTTTTGAGGCTTCAAGTAATGCTTTACAAAATCCTCTTTAGAAATACTTTCTACGCGCGGAATTTCGGTTAAATTCAATTGTTGACTCATCTGATTAGGTTTTAAGGCGTTTGCCATTAAGTAGATGCAAAAATACAAAAAGATTTCATATCAATTTCAAATTGTTTTTACCTCTTGTTTTTTAAGTTTGGCTTTTTCTTTAGCTTCTTCGTTCCTATCAATTTTATGGGCAGGCCTAGACCATTTAGGCTTTTCTCCCTTAGAATTGTACTTTGAAGCTTCAGCAGCTACCGATTTTGGCTGATCTTTTTTCATAAAAGGCTTCATTGGCTGAAGTCCTAACTCATGAAATAATTCCATATCTTCATTTACATCTGGATTTGGAGTGGTTAAAAGTTTATCTCCTGCAAAAATTGAATTTGCACCAGCAAAAAAGCACATGGCTTGTCCCTCTTTAGACATTTGAGTTCTTCCTGCAGAGAGCCTAACTTGCGTTTCTGGAAGAACAATTCGTGTGGTAGCTATCATTCTAATCATCTCCCAAATAGAAACTGGTTGCTGTTCTTCTAAAGGGGTTCCTTCTACAGGAACTAAAGCGTTGATTGGTACCGATTCTGGTTGTGGATTTAAAGTTGTTAGCGCTACTAACATTCCTGCTCTATCCTCTACCTTTTCACCCATGCCAATGATTCCGCCACTACACACGGTAACATTTGTTTTTCTAACATTGTCCAAGGTTTTTAATCGATCTTCGTAACCCCGTGTAGAAATTACTTCTTTATAATATTCTTCTGAAGAATCTAAATTATGGTTATAAGCGTATAAACCTGCCTCTGCAAGACGCTGTGCCTGGTTTTCAGTAAGCATTCCTAATGTACAACACACCTCCATATCTAATTGATTGATGGTTCTAACCATTTCAAGAACTTGGTCAAATTCTTCACCATCTTTTACGTTTCGCCAGGCAGCTCCCATACAAACTCTAGAGCTTCCACTAGATTTAGCACGCAGTGCTTGGGCTTTAACTTGATTTACGCTCATCAAATCGTTTCCTTCAATAGCAGTATGATAACGTGCAGCTTGAGGGCAATATCCGCAGTCCTCTGGACATCCTCCTGTCTTAATTGAAAGTAAGGTTGATACTTGAACTTGATTAGGATCATGATGTTTTCTATGTATAGTTGCTGCTTCATACATTAATTCCATCAAGGGTTTATTATAAATTGCTAAGATTTCTTCTTTTGTCCAATCGTGTCTCACCATATCATTAATTATTAAAAATCAAAAATAACAAAAGCTTTGAGTTATATTATACTAATATGTAAAAAACTAAAAACAAATATGCTTTACAGCAGATTTTATTCAATTTAAAACTTTTCTTACATAGTTTGTTTTCTTTTTATTTGGTTGTTGAAAAAAGATTAGCTTTGATTTAATGTAAAGTTGAGCAAAAATCATTTTTTTTGTAATACATTATCAAAAGAGCTAAAAATGTGTTTTTTAGTTTTTTGAAGTTTTTGTGGTGGTTCAATTTTAAAAGTATATTTGCATACGAATAGCATGTATGAACAAAAAGTCTGAAAATAAAAGAAAGGAGTTTATTCAAAAGCTACTTCATAATTACCGCATGGTAATCCTCAATGAAGATACTTTTGAAGAAAAAGTCAGCTTCAAAGTAAATCGTCTTAGTGTGTTTTTAATCTCTTCCGTTTCAGCTATATTAATTATTTTGTTCACTGTATTATTAATTGCTTTTACTCCTTTAAGAGAATATATTCCTGGATATTCTTCAACTGCATTAAAGAAAAAAGCTATTGGATTAAGTTATGAATTGGACTCTTTGAAAACAATGCAACGTAGAAATGACAATTATATACAATCCATACGTGTTGCTTTAACAGGTGAAGATGAAGAAGCTGATGCTCAAAAGCAGGATTATGCAGATATAAATGCAGAAGAATTTAAAAGACAAGAAGTAAAAATATCTGAAGAGGATAGTGTTTTACGCCAACTGGTTGCTCAAGAGGATCGCTACAACCTAATGGAAGAAGCTATTAATAAAGCAGACTTTACGCTGTATCCGCCTGTAAAGGGGGTACTAACTTCCTCATTTAATCCTAGTGAAAATCATTACGCTATAGATATTTCTACCAGCCTTGATGAACCCGTTAAGGCTACTGCAGATGGTACAGTAATATTTGCAGATTGGACAGTTGACACAGGTTATGTAATTATAATTGAACATCGATTTGGTTTAATTTCAGTGTATAAACACAACCAGTCTTTACTTAAAAAACAAGGAGAAAGCGTTGCTTCAGGTGAGATAATAGCAACTACAGGCAATACTGGAGAGCTATCAACTGGAGCACATTTACATTTTGAATTATGGAGTGATGGATACCCCATTGATCCCACTGAATTTATCAACTTCGAATAATTAAGATACTATGTCAATAAAAAGTTTTGCCGCTAAAATATATGCTAAAATAGTTCGGTCTCAAACCAATGCTTGGGCAAATAAGCCAGTCCAAACACAGCAAAAAGTTTTTAAGTACTTAATTCAAACAGCTAAAAACACTACCTACGGCAAAGATCATAACTTTGCTTCAATAAAAAGCGTAGAAGACTTTAGAAGAAATGTAAAAATCAGTGATTATGAAGGGGAAAGAGCTTATGTAGAAAAAATTTTAGATGGTGAAAGTGATGTTTTATGGCCAGGCAAACCTCTATATTTTGCCAAAACTTCTGGGACTACAAGCGGCGCTAAATACATTCCTTTAACCAAAGAATCTATGCCATATCATATTAGCGCTGCTAGAAACGCTATATTAAATTATATAGCTGAATCAGGTAAGGCTAAATTTGTTGATGGTAAAATGATTTTTCTACAAGGTAGCCCAGTCTTAAGTGAGAAAAACGGTATACGTTTTGGACGCTTGTCAGGAATCTCAGCGCATTTTGTGCCAAATTATTTACAAAAAAATCGCATGCCCAGCTGGGAAACAAATTGCATAGAAGATTGGGAAACTAAAGTTAACGCCATTGTTGATGAAACCATCAATGAAAACATGAGTGTTATTAGTGGTATTCCTTCTTGGGTACAAACTTATTTTGAAAAACTAAACCAACGAACAGGAAAAACAATAAAAGAAATTTTTCCAAATTTTAATTTATTTATTTATGGGGGTGTTAATTATGAACCCTACCGAACCAAATTTGAAGAGTTAATTGGAGAAAAGTTACCAAGCATAGAACTATATCCGGCCTCAGAAGGTTTCTTTGCTTATCAAGATAAACAGGATGCTGAAGGTATGCTATTATTACTCAATTCTGGCATGTATTACGAATTTATTAAAGCAGACGAATTCTATGACGAAAATCCTAAGGTTTATGAAATTGGCCAGGTTGAAAAAGGGGTTAATTATGTAATGATCATTTCTACAAATGCTGGTTTATGGCGTTACAATGTTGGTGATACTGTAATCTTTACCTCAACAAATCCCTACCGAGTAAAAGTTTCTGGTAGAATTAAACATTTTACCTCTGCATTTGGTGAACATGTGATTGCCAAAGAAGTAGAAGAAGCTATAAAAAAAGCTTCTACAGAGTGTAATGCTTTAATTACAGAGTTTACAGTTGCCCCTCAAGTAGAGCCAACGGATGGCCTACCTTATCATGAATGGTTTATTGAATTTGAAAAAGAACCAAAAGACCTTGAAAAATTTATTGGCATTCTTGAAGAAAGTGTTAGAACTCAAAATTCTTATTATGACGACTTAATTGTAGGTAAAATCTTAAGGAAATTGGTTGTTACCAAAGTAGAAAAGGATGGTTTTAATAACTACATGAAGTCAATTGGTAAGTTGGGAGGGCAAAACAAAGTACCTAGACTTTCTAATGATCGAAAAATAGCTGGAAAATTAGAAGAATTTAAAATCAACTCCTAGTCAACTTAATTTACTCACCTACAATGAAAAAATTTGAAGACGTAAAACGAACTAAAGCCCGAGAAAGCACCAATGCCATAGAACGGATATACATTACAATGAGGCATTTATTTATTCGTGGTTTTTATAAGCCTATGGGAGTTTCAGGAGAAACACTTAGGCAATCACTTTTAACTTTAAGTCCAGAAATTTATGGCTCAATTGCAGAAGATAAAGTTGAATTAAATGGACTTTTATATATCATAGAACGTTTACCTGAGGGTATTGAAGAATGCAGATACATCAATCTTACAAGTGATGAAGGCTATTCCATTTCTCACTTCAAGCCAATTATACCTCCCAAACGAAGAAGAAATTGTTATCGTATTGACGACGAGCAGATGAATATAGAAATTACCCGTGGGCGTTCAGAAATCTATGACATCTTAACTCATTTAACTTTCATGTTTATGGAATCTCATAAAATCATGAAACGTGTTTTACTCAATGAAGATGGACACTTAAGTAGAGATTGGGAAAAATTAGAAGAAGCTGTTAAGTCGCCCAACGAATTAAATATTCAACAAAAAGATATTGCCATTACTCACGTTGCCAATATCTTAGGAAGAACTTTTAGAGAAGTAAATAAAGTATATTCAAATTTTGCAACCAAAAACAAACCCGATCGTTTTCTAGAAATTATTTATCACCTTGGTAAATTAGCCCTAATAGAAGAGACTCAAAATGAAAAGCGCGTAATTTCCTTTAGTCCTGTTTTAAGAGAGCGTCTTGGTCACCATATACACGGTGAGGTATGGGCAGAGAACATCAAAACTGTTCTTGCTGAAAAAAAACTACTGCATAAAAAACTACATATTATAAGTGCTAACATGCATTCTGTTATGAATACCTTATATGCAAAACCTGCCCTTCATGAAGAAGTCGATGAAGAAAATATGCTCCCCACCTATGAGGCATTAAGCGATAACCAAAATCTAAAACTTAGAAAAAAAGTGGAAGACTTTGCCGCTAAAAATGGCATGATTTATCTTAAAGATAAAAGCGGGACAAATATTGATGTCCAGCTTTTTGACTTATCAAAAGTTCCAGATAAAAATTGCCTTTTTAACGTAAAGAACCATAAAGATGAAGTTATCATTGTAATGGATTATGCCTTTGGCGAACAGGCTTATGAAACCCTAGATGAGTTACTTAAGCCACATAAAATTGATGAAAAGAAAATTTACCTTGATTTTGATTCTATTTCAATTATGGGTAAAGCAGGAATTTTAGAAGGTGGTAAAGGCGACTTAATGATTCCAAATGCACATTTATTTGAAGGAACAGCCGATAATTACCCTTTTAAAAACGAATTGAAAAAAGAAGACTTTGAAGGCTTTGGGCTTAACGTTTTTTCTGGGGCTATGGTGAGTGTTTTGGGAACTTCACTCCAAAATAAAGACATTTTGTCTTTTTTTCATAAATCTTCGTGGAGTACCATTGGCTTAGAAATGGAAGGCGCGCATTACCAAAAAGCTATTCAAGCTTCGTCTAAAATTAGACATAATATAAAAGATGACATTAAAGTGAGATATGCTTATTACGCCAGTGATAACCCTTTAGAAACTGGAAGCACCTTAGCCTCTGGTGGTCTTGGAACTACAGGCGTAAAACCTACCTATTTGATTACCCAAAGAATTTTGGAACAAATTCTATATTAAATAAATTATGAAATACGCATTAGTAACTGGTGGAGCTGGATTTATAGGAGCTAACTATTTAAATTACATAGTACCAAAATCAAATTATCATTATATCAATTTAGACGCTTTAACCTATGCCGCAAACTTAGATCATATTGAGGTTGATAACCAGTCTAATTACAGCTTTGTGAAAGGAGACATTAGAGACGTTGATTTAGTGAAGAGTCTATTTCAAAAATATCAATTTGAGAAGGTTATTCATTTTGCAGCAGAATCTCATGTAGATAATTCCATTTTAAATCCACAAGCCTTTATTGAAACTAACGTAAATGGGACTTTTAATCTAGTTCATTCAGCTTATGAATTATGGATGCAAGGGCCGAATAAGCTTCAAAATAAATTTAAAAATGCTCGTTTTTTACACGTTTCAACAGACGAAGTATATGGAACTTTAGGAGAAGAAGGTTTATTTACAGAGACAACTCCTTACGCCCCTAACAGTCCTTATAGTGCTAGTAAGGCTGCATCAGACTTTATTATTCGAAGTTATTTTCACACCTATCAACTGCCTGTTGTAACCACCAACTGCTCCAATAATTACGGGCCTTGTCAGCATGATGAAAAATTAATACCAACCATTATTCGAAAAGCGCTAAATAGGGAAGAAATCCCTATTTATGGAGATGGAAAGAATGTTAGAGATTGGCTATTTGTTTTAGACCACTGCAAAGGTATTGAATTGGTTTATCAAAAAGGGAGGCTTGGTGAAACCTACAATATTGGTGGAAAAAACGAAAGAACCAATATTTATATTGCAAAAAAGATTACAGAACTATTAGATCATAAAAAACCTCTTTCAGAAAATGCTTCATATAAATCATTAATCAGTTTTGTTAAAGACCGCCCCGGTCATGATCAACGATACGCTATTGATGCATCTAAACTGGAAGGTGAATTAGGCTGGAAAGCCAATGAAAATTTTGAAACAGGTATTCAAAAAACAGTTGATTATTATATAGAAAAGTATAGCCAATAAGGTCTCAATTATATTTAATTTGAAATAAAGTATGGGCTTATAACAATTCCTAAAGAGACAAACTACCTATCATTTTCAACAAAAAGTTTAAATACTGTGTCTATTTTAGGTATTCCTTGTATATTTGTAATTCACATTTAAATCATTAAATATGAGACTATTAATGTTTAGCTTATGCATTTTTATTTCAAGCTTTAGTATTGCCCAAATGATGCCTGGTGGTATGGGTGGCATGGGCATGGGTGGTGGAATGCCAGCCGGTGGCGGTGGTGGCCAAGGAGGTCAAGGTGCTGGCGCTGTTATGGAACCTAAATCTACAACCCAACAAAACTTAGAGCAAAGACAAGAAGAAAAGCTTACAAAATGGCAGCAAGAATTTGATAAAAGCATCAATAAGATATTGAAGCTTAAAAAGAAGATGGATAAAAATGAGGAAAAGATTGCCACTTATGAAGAGAAAAAAGAAGAAGCTTTAAACGATGGAAAAGATAACAAAATTCAAAAAATAAAGTCTAAAATAGAAAAGAAAGAGGACAAAAATGAAGACCTTGAGAAAGAATTAAATGAATGGATGGATGTTAAAAACAGTGTTCAAGATTCTATCAAAAAGGTAAGTAGAAGAGATTAACTTATAGATTTTAAAATTTAAGATTACTTCAAGCTCTTTTAAGTTTTTTATACTTAATTTTGCACTAAATTATATGGATATGAATTTATTTGCAGCAATTTACATGATGGGACCTTGGCAAATAGTACTTATAGTACTTGCTTTATTGCTATTGTTTGGCGGTAAGAAAATCCCTGAATTAATGCGAGGATTAGGTAGCGGCATCAAAGAATTTAAAGATGCGTCTAAGGAAGACTCACCAGAAAGTGGAGAAGACCAAAAGTCAATAAAGTAAAATTAACAATTATAAATAATACAAAGCTCGACTTTATTGTCGGGCTTTTTTTAATGATTTTAAAGTGCTAGAAGTCAAACAGCTTAACTTTTCTTATGCTGATAAAAGCATACTCACTGAAATTGATTTTTCACTTCAGCAAGGACATCATTTGGCCTTAATAGGAAAGAGTGGAACAGGAAAAAGCACTTTACTTTCTTTAATTAATGGAAACTTACAACCTAACAAAGGAGAAATCTATTGGAATAAACAAAAAATATTTAACCCAAATCACCAGCTTGTAGCTGAACATGATAACATTAAATACTTAACCCAAGAATTTAATGTTATGCCTTATACAACTGTTTCAGAAAACATCAAAGAGCATCTTTCTAGAATGTATCCAGAGAAAAATGAAAGTATCTGTAAACGTCTCCTAAATGTAGTAGAACTTGAGAATTTTTCAAATGTAAAGGTTAAAAAACTAAGTGGCGGACAAAAACAACGTGTTGCATTGGCTAAGGTTTTGGCTAAAAAACCGGAATTATTACTTCTTGATGAACCCTTTAGCCATATTGATGTTTTTCTACGTAACCAATTAAGAAGAAAACTTTTTAGCTACTTAAAAGAAGAAAATATTACCTGCATTTTTGCAACTCATGACCCTGATGATTTTTTAAGCTATGCGGATAAGTGCCTGATTTTAGACAATGCAAAAATACATGATTTTAGACCCATGATAGAGGTTTATAATCAACCAAAATCACAACTAACCGCTTTATTAATGGGAGAAGTAAATTGCTTGTCTTCAGAGTTGCTTCAACTAGAAAGTAATAATTGTTCTGAGATTTTTTTGATCTATCCAAATGAAATTTATTTATCAAGACAAGCTTCAGTTGAAGTAAAAATCAAAAATAACTTTTTTAAAGGCAGTCATTTTTTAATTGAAGCAATGTTAGGATCTAAGAAAATGTTTTTCAGTCATTCTTCGGCTTTGCCAAAAAACTCCCTAGCAAAAGTAGAGTTCAACTTTCCAAAAGAGAAAAGAAAACTAATTATAGATTCTGATTGTATTACCTGATTCTTGGACTCTATAATTGTATAGCGGATATTGTAAGCCATCCTGCATTGGCAATCCATCTACTAAACTATAGGAATTTGGAGGGTTACAACTTGATGTGCCTACAAGACCATTAATCTGTAGAAGGGAACAATCTTTAGGGATAACATTAGGATCTGCCGCATCAAAAGCTAAAATTCCTGCTCCTGTATTGATTACTAAAAGTCCTTTGTTTGCTACACCTGGATAATAAATTGCATTACCAGGAAAATTGAGTTGGTTATAAGCAGGAAGTGACTTGTTTAGAGTCACATCAAATCGAAGATTGAGTAGATTTGGGTTGTCTCTTCGTAAATCGTCATCTTCGCAAGATACCAGTGAAAATGCTACCACAAAAACAAAACACAAGCTAGTGAGAAAAAATCGGTATTTTCTAAAAAAATTCATGATAAAATTCATATTTAATCTATTCAAAATCAAATTTTAAGCTTTTTAAATGCTTTCTATTGATTAGAATGCTGCAAATTTATTACATTTGTATTTAGAATCCTGTACGTAAGTCGGGATTCTTTTATTTTTTATAGTATAAAACGAAAAAAATATGAGTAAAGTATCTTATTATACAGAAGAAGGCTTAAAAAAACTCAGGGCTGAATTAGATCAACTTAGAGATGTAGAGCGGCCAAAGGCTTCTCAGGCTATTGCAGAAGCAAGGGATAAAGGTGATTTGAGTGAAAATGCTGAGTATGATGCTGCTAAGGAGGCGCAGGGCATGTTGGAAATGCGCATAGCAAAATTAGAAGAAGTAGTTGCCAATGCACGTGTTGTAGATGAATCTCAATTAGATACTTCTAAAGTTTTAATTCACTCAAAGGTAAAATTAAAAAACTTGGCTAATAAGCAAGAGGTGACTTATACGCTTGTAGCTCAGAGTGAAGCTGATTTAAAACCTGGAAAAATTTCAGTTGATTCTCCTATTGGAAAAGGTTTATTAGGTAAAAAGGCTGGTGAAACTGCGGAGATTTCAGTGCCAAATGGTACTATCATATTTGAAATTATTGAAGTAAGTAGATAGTCCTGATACAATCCATAAAAAACCGCAATTTGAATATAAATTGCGGTTTTTTTCATTGAAAAGGTTTTGGGTTGTTAGAGTTATACTTTTTTCATCACCAGCTAAGCGTTTTCTTTCTCTACCATAACTTCAAAAAATTCTTTTAAATATAAATAGTACGAAGGTGCTAAAATACTTGTATTGATTTGTTTTGTAATATTTATCAAAACTTGATCATCTTTTACATTCGTTCGAAATTGAAAACTTCCCATCTGGTTGGGAAGACTTACACTTATATTTTCTGTCACCCATTCTACTTCCATTCCCTCTGGAACTCTTA
>PXFS01000059.1 GCA_003564185.1 Flavobacteriaceae bacterium | reverse complement strand
TTATTTCGTCGAGAGAAATTTCATCAGATGATTTTGCTCTAAGTTTTTGTAGAAGAGCTGAAAAGTCAGATTTATTTTTAGTTTTATTAATCTTTATCAAATTCAAGTCAGCTAAATTTCTGAGTAGCTTTTTCGCCTTTGGATTAAGTATATCAATTTGTATCGTTTCCATTTCGAATATTTTTTTATAAAACTAAGGAATTTAATTCAATTGCGGAATTTTTTTCAGTATGTGGTACAACTAACAAATATCTACAAACATGCATTAATATACAGAATTAAATACCACAAATTTATTCATTATCGATTCAAAAACGCTTTTTATACACCCCATCGTCAAGTAAATCGAATACCATGGTGCTGAATTTTACCTCAAAAAACTCGTTAAAGCTTTTCCAAGTACGTCTTTTTGGCCACATGGTATCATCTGTGCAAATGCTAAACAATTCATTTTCAAAAATAAATTTCCAATGTTTTTTTAAGGCCTGTTTTGCATCTCCATTATAAGCTTCGTCATCAATTAAATAAGAGATGAACTCATTTTGATCGGCAGAAGTTGGCGAACCCGGAAAAACCTCCTCTTCCCATTCGTAAAATTTGGGTTTTGGTATTACCGTAACTACAGTTCTATCAATCATTTGCAGGTCTAAGTCTTGTATTCCTTTCATCCTTTAAATTTAAAATTAGTATGCATACCACTTATCAATTGAAATTACAGGTATATCTCAATTGAATTTGCGTTTCTAAAATTATGAAAAAATCTTTAGTACACGACTGAAAAAATAAATTCTTAAAAATCCAACTACTTCAAATAAGTCCGATTAAACGAGTTCACCCTAAGTCGGTCTTCTTTTTGGAGGATACTGTACACCCAACTGGGTGCAAGGAGTATTGATGCTATTACCACAATCCCAACAACGGTTTTCATTTCTAAAATTTGATTCATTAAGTAATAACCACCAAAACCAATTCCGATTAGGAAAACGAGAATGCTAAGTATAAAAATGGATTTTGACGATTTAGTGTAGATTTTATTAACGTGAATAGCGTTTACTTCACCACAACTTGGACATTCTAACTTTACCACATTTCCGTACTTCTTAGCATACTCAACACGAGTTTTGGCATTTGTTTTTGAACAATATTCAACTGCACAATTGGGACATTTGCAAAACACATTCATAAGTTAGATTTCACCTAAATTAATAAACCTTTTATTCTTCTAAATTTGAGTGAAAGGATACATGCACCTCATCATTCTTATTGAAACTATCTCCTTCGCTTAGATTATAGATGAAGCTAGTACAAATTGAAAAACTCAGAAAACGAAATCAACTTGGATTAATCTATATTCTCAAAAACAAAAGGCTTATCTTCTATTCTTTCAATTTCTACAATATGAAAGGCTTGAGAACTTGGACCTGAAATCATTCCCGTGTCTGAAAATGAAACATTTACCTCGTCTTCATTTTCCACTATGCTTATGATATCTACCGTCCAGAAATTAGGGCGTTGTTCAAAAAATACAGCTACAACTTGGTGGGTGTCAAAATCGACTTCCGTTCTTGAAAAAGAATCAGTTACATTATTGCCCGTTGAATCCATTTGATTTAATAAATCACTCCAATCTGCTTCGTTATCAATAACAAGATTGGATTTTGGTATTCCTTCATCGCCATCTAAAGTTGACTGTCCTAAGGTTTGATAACTAACATTTACCGGTTCAAAAATATCATTTGAACTGTCGTCGTCACTAGAACATGATGAAATTAAAATTGAACAGATGAATAGAAGAAAATGAATTTTAAACATTGATCTTTTCATAGCATTATTATTTATTGACTTGCTAAAATACAAAATAGCAGCTAAAAATATATTATCCTTGAAAGGAAAATCCTCATATCAGCATTCATTTTAAACGCTAAATGAGGATTTTTGGTGTTAATTTTTAATCCAAATACTTACTTCTGTGGTTAAAACTTCGTATTTCCTACTATTGTGTCTTATGGCATAAGACAAATTAAAGGGAGTACTATGTTGTTTAAATTTTGGCTTCAAACATTCACTAATGCTATCAATTGATGCAACTGGCTCACCATCCTTTTTAAAACCACCTAACCAATTTTCTTCTTCAGCAATAGATTTATTCCACTGATAAGTGGAAGTTAATATTAACATTCCATCAGTATTAAGACGCTCATGAATGGTTTTCAAAAATTCTTTAGGGCGTCTGATTTCTTCCAGCAAATTAGAGGCTAATATCACATCATAATTAGAGTAACGCTCCTTCAGTTTCATCACATCATCTTGCATAAAAACCAAATTATTGGCATCTTTCAACTGGAAGTCACTTAACAACACATCTTTAAAAAAAGACAATTCACCTTCATCTTGAATAACATAACGTAGAAGTCCATTTTCTTGTAGATGAATAGCTGGCTGAATGAAACGCGCTGAAGCATCTAAGGCCGTTACTTCTTGAAACAATTTTGAAGCTTCAAAAGCCAATCTTCCTGTATCACAATTCAAATCAAGTAGCTTCTTTTCTGGAGTGTTTTTGACATGTTGTTGAATTAAATCTATTAATTGAAGTGGTAATTTTTCCATTCCTAGGTAATTATTACCATAATTTTGCTCACAAGAAATCACCACTTCTTCATCAGTAATATAACTATCGGTTCTAATTTGAGGTTCGTGTTCAGCTTCAACATACCTGAAGCCTGCATGCTGATAAAAGTGTCTTCTAAAAGCATAACGAGCGTGCAGAGTGGCTTCATTTCCTGTAGAAATCCAAGAACCTCCTTTAATCAGGTTGTGCTTACCGTCAAAAGTTGGTGTAGAAAAATCATCATAAAGCGGGTGAACTTTAAAGCCCGGATAACCTGTTATTGGGGTTTCTGTCCACTGCCAAACATTGCCTAATAAGTCATAAAAATCGCCAAATTTGAATTTATCAACAGGACATGGAGAAGTATAGTGTTCTAGGTTAATATTTCCAGGGGCCTCCTCCCACTGATTGGCATCTTCTACACTTTCTATGGAGATCATTCTGTACCATTCTGCTTCGGTGGGTAAGCGGTACTTTTTGTCTGTACAAGCCGATTTCCAATTACAAAAAGCTTTGGCTTCTAAGTAATTAATTTCAGCAGGAAAATTCCATTTCATTGGAATCACTTCAGCCATTAATCGCAGTTGATAGCGGTCCCCGTTTTTTATCCAAAATCTCGGGTGTTCTGCTTTTTCATAGGTACGCCAAGACCAGCCTTCTTCCGTCCACCACTCTTTATTATGGTAGCCGTTAGCTTCAATAAATGTTAAAAATTCAGCATTTGAAACCAAGAACTTTGAAGCTTGGAAGTCATTTACTTCTTCCTGAAAACTACCGTATTCTAAGTCCCAACCGTATAAAGGATGCTGAGATGACTTGCCTAATTCTACTTCAGCACCTTCAACGGGTACTAATTCATTTTTTGGAGGGGCAGAATCCTCCTCACAAGTATGATTAAATATACCCTTCTGAAGCTTCTCTATAGGCAATTGACGAATTAATACAGAAGAAGTTTCTATGTGTATATTTTGGTGTTCGATGCCCATAATAATTGGCCAAAATGAATTATTCCAATCAATAGGGAGTTCCAATGGCAAGTCTTCAATCAGCTGAATAATTCTTTTTTTAACCACTTCTCTGTATTGCCTAACCTCGGCTACACTTGGCCAGTTATAATTATCTTCGTTTAAATCGTCCCAAGACATTTCGTCCACTCCAATAGCAAAAATAGATTCAAATTCAGGCTTTATATGTCCTGGAAGCAGTCCAGCCAAAACCAATTTATTTACAAAAAAACAGGCTGTATGTCCAAAATAAAAAATAAGCGGATGCCTTAAAGGATCTGCACGAAGATAAAAAGTTTCATCTTCTTTTATGGTTTTATAAAGCTGGTCATCCAATTCAAATGTACGCAGAAAATAAGCTAAAATTTCCTGTCGCTTTTCTGCTGGGTTTCCTGTTTTTAAATCTGGGCTTTTTAAGTTAAAATCTTTTAAGGAATTCTTAGCCTTGAAGGGCATTTCATAAGTTTTTACGGTAGTTGAAGACATAAGTGCTATTTTAGTACGATTTAAACATGTAAATTTTTGTCATTTTAAAATTTTCTAAAGTGACTGGCTTTTGTTTTTGTTGAACAATTTCTCCACAAGGCAGAAATCCTTGTTTTTTATATAAATTGAAGGCGACTTCATTTTGGTCCCAAACCCTTAGCAATACGTTTCGAATAGAAGCATTTAAATCAGATTCGAATGCTTCAAAGAGTCGATTTCCTAATCCTAAACCACGGTGTGAATCTGCAACTAGTACTTCGGCTATATAAATACTATCTGTATCCTTAAATTTTGAAACTAAATCTGATGGAAGTTCATTATCAAAACTAGGTGGGATAGCAATTAGTGTAGCCACCAAATGATGTTCTGAAAAACCACATATGCCATAACCTTTTCGAAAGAATGTATCAATTTTCTGACTGGCATCAACGGAAATTATATGTTGAGCAGATAATCCTTTTGTAAACGTTTCTAAATATAAAGTTGTAAGGGCTGATTTAAAGTCAGCATAGGTTTGACTTCCGATTTTTTTAAATTCAATCATGAAGCAAAAGTAGGACTAAAACTTTATTATCAACTTTACACTTTTATTAAAGATTAATTAATTTAATTCAAACTGAAATCCTAAATTCAGCAGATTAAATCCAATAATTTAAGTGAAAAGTTTTGAAATTTTCACACATTTCAAAAGCATATTCATCAAAAGTAAAATCCAAGGGCATTAATAGTTGAATTTAACCCCCAAAAACAGTACAATTTGGTCGTAGCTTGAAAGAACATATCTAGCTTCTGCAAACGGAGTAAAACTTTCATTAATTTCAAAGTTTGCCCCTACCCCAAGATTAAGTCCAAGTTTTGCATTGATAGAACTAAATGGGTTAGAAGTTCCACTGACGTTAGCAAAATTTAAGCCACCTAGTCCATAGATTTGAGCTTCGCTAGATCTATAAAAGTAATAGTTTAAATTGGTATTCACTTCCCAAAAGCTACTTCTAGGACCACCTGCAAATCGCTTTGGAAAAAAATACTGTAACTGAGGTGAAAAGCTAATTTCGTCAGTTAAATAAAATTCACCTAAGGCGCCTAAACCAAATCCTGAAACTTCAGATCCGTATACAATACCCGACCCTAAATATGATTTTTCAGCCAATTGTGCATTCATTTTAAAAATCCCAACTAATACTACACATGCAATTACAAAATTCTTTTTCATTTTTTTCTTTTAAGTTACTCTACTAAGTCGTTTTGCTATTAATACTTCTAATTTTTTATAATCCATGATATCTTTTAAGACCGCTTGTATTTCTTCCACATTACCTTCCTTGATTTCTTTATTAAAGGCATCAACTCTTTCGTGAATTAATAAACGTCTTAAATTCAATATGGTTTGAACTACTTCGCCAGGGTCTAATTTAGATTTATCGGTAACTATAATATTCACATCCTCCCAGCGGTGTAGTTTATACTTTTCATCTTCCATGAGAATATGTGTTACCACCTCGGCTTCTTCAGGGGTGAGCTGCTGAATAAATTTTTGAGGCTGAATTTGCCCTGTTGAAGCCAACTCTTTTTCAATTTTTTCTTTTAACGACTTAAAAACAGGATGGGAAAAATCTGTTTCATCGTCCTGTAAGTCTTTAAAAATTTTTTCATACACTTTAGCTTCAATCTTAATCTCATTCATCACTACCTGTTCGTCTTCATCTAAATCAATTTCTACATCAAGAAACAAGCTGTCTTCATGACCATGTTTAATTAATAAACTGATTATTTTGTGCTCTAGCACTTCTTTTGGATTGATTTTTGGAAGCGCTTCTGTAGTTTGGTCTTCTTTCTTATGAACTTCAAATGCCTTTTGCTCTTTTCGCTGTTGCTTTTTGGTATCGCGTTCGTTTTTCGCTTTAATTTGAGCAAGTGTAGAAAATAAAACCTCCTCCGATACCTGCATGATATGAGCGCATTCTTTGATGTAAATTTCCTGCTGAATAGCATTTGGAATCTTAGCAATACTCATCACCATATCACGGGTTAATTCTGCTTTTTTTACGGGATCATTTTTAGCTTCCGAAACCAATAATGAAGCCTTAAACTGTATAAAATCTTGAGCATTTTCTTCTAAATAAGCCCTTATTTCTACAGGATTATTTTCTCTAGCAAAACTATCGGGGTCTTCTCCCTCTGGAAAAGTACAAACCTTAACATTCATGCCTTGTTCTAAAATCAAATCAATTCCACGCAGCGAAGCGCGTAATCCAGCATCATCGCCGTCAAATAGCACAGTGATGTTTTTGGTAAGCCGATTGATTAATCTAATTTGATCTGAAGTTAAAGCCGTACCCGAAGAAGAAACTACATTTTCAACGCCCTTCTGCGCCATTTGAATAACGTCTGTATAGCCTTCTACTAAGTAGCAATTATCCTCTTTTGCTATACTTTGTTTGGCAAAATAAAGTCCGTATAAAATCTTACTTTTATTGTAAATATCACTTTCAGGTGAATTGAGGTATTTAGCTGCTTTTTTATCTGTTTTTAAAATCCTACCTCCAAAACCTAAAACCCGACCAGAGATGGAATGAATGGGAAACATCACTCGCCCTTTAAATCGGTCAAATTGCTTTTCTTGTTTCACTATAGTAAGTCCTGTTTTTTCCAAAAAACTAAGTTGATACCCCTTTTTTAAAGCAGCTTTGGTAAAATTTTCCCATTCGTCTTGGGCATAGCCTAATTCAAATTTTTTGATGGTATCATCAGTAAACCCACGTTCTTTAAAATAAGATAATCCTATAGCTTTTCCAGAAGGTGTTTCAAGTAATTGCTGTTGAAAATAATCCCGAGCAAATTCACTGACTAAAAACAAACTTTCACGTTCGCTGGCTTTTTTCTTTTCTTCAGATGATTGTTGGGTTTCTTCTATTTCTATACCGTACTTTTTAGCTAGGTATTTTATGGCTTCAGGATAAGTTAAGTGCTCGTGCTCCATAACAAACGATACTACATTTCCACCTTTGCCACTAGAAAAATCTTTCCAAATTTGCTTCACTGGAGACACCATAAAACTCGGTGAACGTTCATCGGTAAAAGGACTTAGACCTTTAAAATTAGCTCCTGATTTTTTCAGCTGAATAAAATCACCAATCACCTCCTCTACACGAGCAGTATCAAAGACTTTTTCTATGGTGTTTTTGCTTATCAAATCAGTACTTTTTGAGTTTACAAATATAGGTTTGTTTTTTAATTCTTCTAGATGAATTAAGAATTTGCAGTGGCATCCAATTAATATCCGTAACTTTGCAGGCTAAATTAAGAAAGTAAATGCGCCTACATAGAAATTTAGTTTTTGCAGTAATAGATACGCTTCATCAAATTTTTAACGAAAATAAATATGCCGATAAAGAAATCTCTAAGACCCTAAAAAAGGATGCCCGTTGGGGAAGCAGAGACCGAGGTTTTATTGCCGAAACTACTTATGATATTGTAAGATGGCGAAGATTATATGAAGAAATTGCTGAAGTAAAAGCGCCTTATTCAAGAGCTAATTTATTTCGATTGTTTACCGTCTGGGCTACTCTAAAAGGAATTGAAATACCTGATTGGGATCAATTTGAAGTTACTCCCACGCGAAGAATTAAAGGTAAATTTGATGAACTTTCAAAAATTAGAAAATTTAAAAATTCTATTCCAGATTGGTTGGATGAATTAGGAAAAGAAGAATTAGGTAAACGATGGGATGCCGAAATTGAAGCATTAAATACAGAAGCACCTGTTATTTTACGAGTAAATACGCTGAAAACAGATAAAAAAACCCTTCAAAAAAGGCTGGAAAGAGAAAATGAAATTGCCACTAAGTTTTTAGATGATTACCCTGATGCGCTTCAATTATTAAATAGAAAAGATGTTTTTAAAACCGATAGTTTTAAGGAAGGATTTTTTGAAGTTCAGGACGCTTCTTCTCAAAAAGTAGCAAAAGCAACCAAAATCAAACCCGGGATGCGCGCTATAGATGCCTGTGCAGGTGCGGGAGGAAAAGCACTCCACTTGGCTGCTATGATGGAAAATAAAGGACAAATCATAGCCTTAGACATCTATGGAAACAAGCTTAAAGAATTAAAGAGAAGAGCTAGAAGAGCTGGAGCACATAATATTGAAACACGACCAATTGAAAGCACAAAAGTGATTAAGAAATTACATAACAGTGCTGATGTTGTAATGATTGATGCTCCTTGTTCTGGACTTGGTGTCTTGAGGAGAAATCCCGATGCAAAGTGGAAACTTGAGCCCAGTTTTATAGACCGAATTAGGACAACACAACAAGAAATTTTACAATCGTATTCCAAAATGCTTAAAAAAGGAGGTACATTAGTCTATGCAACCTGTTCTATCTTGCCTTCTGAAAACGAAAAGCAGGTAGAAAAATTCTTGAACTCGGAACAAGGCGAAAAATTTGAGCTTCAAAAACAAGAATCTATTTTGGTGAGTAAGACTGGGCACGATGGTTTTTACTTAGCTAGAATGAAGAGACTGAAGTAATGAACTTAATTGCATTTCCTTGATCAGTAACTTCAACTAATAACTGGTATAAAAAAGTTCGTATCCTACTATTTAAAAAATTTGACAAAGTACGAATAATCGAAATCAGTTTATTAGCTATATACCTTATCGCAAATAGTAAATTTTATTATTCTCCAAATTCCCCCTAAAAATTGAATATATTTTAGTCCAGCTAGTTAAAAATCTACCACCCATTTTGCACAACATAATTAAAGAACCACCTCTATTAAAATTGTAACAAGTAAATCTATTCCTAATATCCTTAGCTTTTTTTAGCTGTCCAAAGCCTTTTAAGCATCGAAAATAAAAGCCCACCAGACAACATTCCTAAAATGTAGACAATAACAATAAGAACGGATTGGGTAATTTTAAGTTCCCAAGTTATAAATCGGATGTTAATTGTATTCAAGTTTTGAAAGATAAATATTGCTATTAAAGCAATGATGAGGAAAAAAAGTATTTTTTTAAACACATTCATAAGCCTTAGTTAAGCGTTAAAAGGTAAATAAATTCGATTTCATAAGTTGAATTTATATGCTAATTTACTCGGTTGAACTACAAAAATAAAAAAAACCGCCCAACGGACGGTTTATAATTAATATTATTTTTTACTGATTACTGCTGAAATTTCTCCATCAATTTCTGTTGCATTTCAGGATCAGACTGCACTTGTTGGTTAATCATTTCAAATTCTTCAGGTGTAAGTCCAGCTTCTTGAATTTTTGACTCCATTAATTTTTGGATATCATCATTCATGGCTTCAACTTTTGCTAGCGCTGATTTGTGCTTTCTTTTATCCTCATCTGAAGCTTCAACTTCTGCATTTGGATTTAAAGAAGCCTGATGAATTTCATTGAATTTTTCAACAGTTAAACCTTCTTCCTCAATCACACCCATCATTTTCTCTTGAGCCTTCATGTTTTCTTGTTGAACTGCTTGAAAGGCACTCACGAACTTATCAAATTGCTCGTCAGAAACTTCTTGAGCTTGAACACTAAATGAAGTTAGGAATGCGATTGTAAGGATACTTAAAATTTTTGCTATACGATTCATAAAATATATAATTTTTTACAATTATAAAAAAAATCAGCTTTTTTGAGGTTAGATTAAGATTAATTTATAAAAATAGACTTTATTTAATCTGATTTTTTTGCTTTTTCCCAGTATACATCCAATTCAGGTAATTTCATATGTTGCATATCTTTACCCTCTTCTTGAATAGTCTTTTCTATCCGTTGGAAACGTTTAATGAATTTTTTATTGGTTCGCTCTAGTGCATTTTCTGGATTAATGTTTAAAAAACGAGCATAATTAACCATTGAAAAAAGTACATCTCCAAACTCTGCTTCCATTTTGTCTTGGTCTTCTTCTTTTATTTCGTGGCTTAGCTCTTGGAGCTCTTCTTTTACTTTCTCAAACACCTGTTCCTTATTATCCCAATCAAATCCAACGGCAGCTACTTTATCTTGAATTCTATTGGCTTTCACCATTGCTGGAAGTGATTTTGGAACCCCAGATAAAACACTTTTATTCCCCTCTTTTAATTTTAGTTTTTCCCAATTTTTTTTGACATCTTCTTCACTTTGAATTTTTACATCACCATAAATATGAGGATGTCTATCAATTAACTTTGTAGCTATACCATTAGCTACATCGGCAATATCAAAGGCTTTTTTTTCAGCACCAATTTTGGAATAAAATACAATGTGCAGCAACAAATCTCCTAGCTCTTTCTTAATCTCATGAAGATCTTGATCTAAAATAGCATCGGCTAATTCATAGGTTTCTTCTATGGTTAAATGCCTTAAGCTTTCAAGGGTTTGTTTACGGTCCCATGGACATTTTTCCCTCAATTCATCTATTATATCTAGTAAGCGTTCAAAAGCTTTTAACTGTTCTCTTCTGCTATTCATAATTGCTATTTTTTTGCTTTATAATCGTTAAAGCTTCCTCTAAAAATATCGTATTTGAGTAATCTTGACTCTATCTTCCCGTTAAAAAGTTTGATCCTTTTTGAAGGTTTAAGTCCAATCTGCTTGATGTTTTCTCCAAAAGCGGTTATCATCCAAACTTCAGATTGTGGATAATTGTTTTTTAGCGTATCTCCTAACTTCCCATAAAATTCGTCTACATTCACCTCTAAACGTTCACCATAAGGTGGATTGAAAGTCATAAAAAGTGGTCCTCGATTTTCTTTCTCACTTTTAAAAAAATCTTTGATCTCAACTTGAATAAATTCACCCAAATCAGCATTTTTAATATTATCAATGCTCTTCATTACTGCTGAGGGGGCTTTATCATAGCCTTTTATTTTAAAATTGAAATCGCGTATTTTCTTCACAGAAGATTGATAAATTAACTCAAATAAGTCTTCGTCAAAATTTTTCCACTTCTGAAACCCAAAATCACTTCTATTTAGATTTGGTGGTATGTTGCAAGCAATCATGGCAGCTTCAATTAAAAAAGTACCACTTCCACACATGGGGTCTAAGAAGTCAGATTGTCCATCCCAACCGGCTAATTTTAAAATTCCAGCTGCTAAAACTTCATTTATTGGAGCAATATTAGTAGCACTTCTATAAGCTCTTTTAAACAAAGGTTGCCCTGATGAATCTAAAGATAGGGTACATTCATCCTTAAAAACATGAACATTTATTTTTAAATCTGGAGATTTAGTATTGATGTCTGGTCTACTCCCTCTTAATTTTCTTAAGCGATCTGCAATAGCATCTTTTACCCTAAATAAAACAAATTGAGAATTATTAAAAACCTGTGAGTTAACAGTAGACTGAATAGCAAATGTTTCTTCTTCTCCTACCCAATTTTCCCATGGAAAATTATAAACAGAATGATATAGGTCTGCTTCATTAGAAACTTTAAAAGTTTTTACAGGCAATAAAATAGAAATAGCTGTTCTTAAATTTAAATTAGCTTTATAAAGAAAGCCTAAATCGCCAACAAAACTTACATTTCTAACTCCCTTTTTAACTTCTCTAGCTCCCAGCTTAAGCAATTCATTCTCCAAGACTTCTTCTAATCCGAAAAAAGTCTTAGCAAGCATTTGGTGATTAATTCCCATTGAAAATTAGGTTTTAGATGACAAAAATAGATTAATTTTGCGGTTTATGGGAAAATCTCAAAAAAACTGGTATAAAACGTGGTTTGATTCGCCTTATTATCATCTCTTGTATCAGCATAGAGACGAAAATGAAGCCTCTCTTTTTATTCAAAATTTAGTAGAGAAAATAGCTTTAAAAAAAGGAAGTGTTTTGGACATGGCATGCGGAAGAGGAAGGCATTCAAAGTACTTTCATTTATTGGGATTTCAGGTAACAGGTATTGATTTATCTAAAAACAATATTGCTTATGCTAAGCAATTTGAAAAACCAGGTTTACATTTCTTACAAAGGGATATGTTAATTCCCATGGAAGATAATTTTGATGTAGTTACTAATTTATTTACAAGTATGGGCTATTTCCCTAATGCATCAGATAATTGGAAAGTGATTCAAGCAATGCATTCAAATCTCAAATTAGGTGGTTATGGTATAATTGATTTTTTAAACATTAATTATGCTGAAAAATTATTCCCTTCTGAAGAAATTAAAATTTTAGATGGAGTTAAGTTTACAATTTCAAAAACCTTAGACCAAGACTTTTTTTATAAAAACATAAAAGTGGAAGACAATGGTAAAGTTTATGAATTTGAAGAAAAACTTAAAAAGATTACCAAAAGAGATTTTGAAGAATGTCTAAAAAAAGTTGAACTTGAGATTACTCATGTTTTCGGTGATCATGACTTATCTGCATTCCATTCAACTAATTCAAAACGATTAATATTGGTTTTCAAAAAATGATCTACATAATATTACCTTTTTTAGCTGTGGTTTTAGGCTACCTAATGGCCCTAGCCATAAAAAAAATTAACAGTGGCATTAACTTGCTTCTTGCTTTTAGCGGAGCTTTTTTATTGTCCATTACAGTATTTGAATTTATTCCGCATGTTTATGCTTCTAATGTGCATCATATTGGAATCTTTGTCATGCTTGGAATTGTTATTCAACTTGTTCTAGAATTTCTTTCTGGAGGAGCTGAACATGGACATACTCATTTTGATGTAGAGAAGTCACATTTTCCTTGGGCTTTATTTATCAGTTTGTGTATTCATTCGCTATTAGAAGGTTTTCCCATAGATCAATCTGAAACACTTTTATTGGCTGTAGTTATTCATAAAATGCCTGTAGCCATTATCATCAGTTCGTTTTTATTAAAAACTCAATTAAAAAAGTGGCAAGTTTTAGCTTTTGTAATTATTTTCGGATTAATGACTCCAATTGGACATTTGCTGAGTCATATATTTGAAAAATACCAAGCGTATTTGACTTATGTAGATGCTATAGTAGTTGGGGTCTTCTTGCACATATCAACTACCATTTTATTTGAATCGCAAAAGAATCACCGATTCAATGCTTCAAAATTTGTTGTAATTATTGTAGGAATTGTAGCTGCTTACTTTTTAGGACACGGTCATTAAAATGGCATTAATTTTTAGAAACGTCTTTTTATTGGTCCTGTAATTTCTTCTAAATCGTCTTGAACCTTTTTCGTTTCTTCTTCAATCTTTTTAGTTACATCTACTTTATTAAATTCATCAGTAAATGGCTTGGTGTGAGTTTCAGTAGATTTTGTAATTTCAGATTTAATTTCATCGGTTGCATTTCTAACCGTTTTCATAGTTTTCCCCAGTGTTCGAGCTATATCAGGTATCTTGTCTGCTCCAAATACCATAATTACGATGAGCAATATTATTGCAATTTCAGCACCACTAATAAAATAAAAAGTTGAAAACATAATGCAAAGATAATGCTTTTCATAGAATTTTTTTCTAAAAATTACTAAATACTAATTCACTTCTTCGGATTAAATTTAAGCGTATTTAGAGAAAATTGAAGTGGCTTGATTATAACTAGATTCAAATCTTGCCATGGAGATTCCATGATTTACTTTATGCTGATTAAAATAGGAAATCATTTTTTCAGTAGGCATATTACCCGTTAATTGATCTTTTGCCATTGGGCAACCTCCAAAACCTTGAATAGCCCCATCAAATCTTCTACAACCAGCCGTATAAGCTGCATTTACTTTTTCATGCCAAGACGAAGGTGTAGTATGCAGATGTGCTCCAAATTCTATGGATGGAAATTGTGGAATTAAATTTTTAAATAGGTAATCTATAGTTGTTGCATCTGAAGTTCCTATGGTATCAGATAAGGATAAAATTTTAACTCCTAAGTGGGAGAGCTTTTGGGTCCAGTCACCAACCACTTCAACGCTCCATGGATCTCCATAAGGGTTTCCAAAACCCATTGACAGATAAGCAACTACTTCTTTGTTATGTTGATTAGCTAAATCTAAAATCTTTTTAAGAAGCTCAACTGATTCGGCAATGGTTTTATGGGTATTTCTCATCTGAAAATTTTCAGAAATTGAAAACGGATAACCTAAAAAATCGATTTCTGGATGCCGACAAGCATCCTCAGCACCACGGTAATTGGCTACAATGGCAAGTAGTTTAGTTGGGCTTTTAGACAAATCTAAACGCGCTAATACCTCAGCCGTATCCTGCATCTGTGGAATTGCTTTTGGCGAAACAAAACTACCAAAGTCTAAGGTATCAAATCCACATTCAAGCAGCATTTGCAAATATTGCACTTTTAAATCAGTTGGAATAAAGCTTTTTATTCCTTGCATAGCGTCCCTTGGACACTCAATTAATTTCAAACGATCCATGTCTCAAAGATACAATTTTAAAGAATTCGCAAAAAAAGTATTTTAAAAATAATTATTTTACAAAAAAAGTAAAATAGCAATACTCACAAAAACAACAATTTGAATCCATTTAAAAACTTTTAAAATCTTGGTATTTTCTTGAATGTAACTAGCCACCTTACCCGCGGAAATAGCTACTAAGCTAAAAATTAAAAAAGCCTGAAGCATAAAAATGAATCCAAGCATATAAAATTGAAACTTAACATTGTTTTCTGTGTCCCATACAAAGCTTGGAAAAAAAGCAAGAAAGAAGATACTTACTTTTGGATTAAGTACATTCATTAAAAAACCTCTTTTAAACAGGTTTTCTTTTTTGAAGTGATGTGTTTTTGCTTTTAAACTTATACGTGTATCTGATTTATATATGGAAAAGGCGATGTACAATAAATAAGCAGCACCAAAAATCTTGAGCAAAGTAAAAAGCAGCTTAGATTGATTGATTACGGTAGCTACTCCAAAAGCGACCAGTGTTGTATGAACAATAATTCCGGTAACTAGACCTAAACTGACTAAAATACCTGCTTTTTTTCCATCAGACATGCTTTTTAGTAAAACATAAATAATATCTGGCCCTGGTGAGATGGTTAAAAATACTGAAGCGGATAAAAATGAGATCAGATTTACTAGCATATTTTCAACTGCTTAGAAAAGTCTCTTATTTTTTTCAAAACAATTAACCTTGTCCCCTCAAATTCCACCTGAAATCCAAAATTTTCTGCAATAAATTCAAAGCTTTTAAACGTGTAAATAACTACATGGGTTGGATCTTGAATGTAATACCAATCACTAAAATTTTGATCTTGATTTTCGAACATTTGAGTCATTATATAGAGTTTACCATCTAATTTTAGAAGTTGGTTTAGCCGTAGAAATTCTTCTTGTGGATCATGAAAATGCTCTGCAACTTCGCAACAGGCTATGTAATCGTATTTTTTTTCTAAATTTTCATTAATTGGTTGAAAAAAAGGGTCATATAACAATATTTGATAATTCTTTTCTTGGAGCACTTTTGCAATAACTGGACCTGTACCGCATCCAAAATCTAAACCTAGATGATGTGGTTGAAAATTAGATAAAATACGTTGAGAAATTGGAGATGTAAATTTTCTATACCTTGGATCATATACGTCGTTGTTATGAGTTAGATATCGCTCTTGCTCTTTTGCAGAATCTAAAAAGGTTGAAAGCTCTTTGATGTAAGCGTTACACTTTCCGCATTTATAAAAATCGGGACTTACTTTATGATTAAGGCTTGAGTTGCAAAGGCTACATTTCATCTGTTTGTTTTTATTCTTTCAATGGCGATTTAATACACACATTAAAAAATTTACTAGCATTAATACCATTTATCAATTGAAATTAATGGTATTAATCATTTAAGCATTTTAGCAT
>PXFS01000106.1 GCA_003564185.1 Flavobacteriaceae bacterium | reverse complement strand
CGGTGAATCGGTGAATCGGTGAATCGGTGAATCGGTGAATCGGTGAGTCGGTGAATCGGTGAATCGGTGAGTCGGTGAATCGGTGAGTCAGTGAATCGGTAAATCGGTGAGTCAGTGAATCGGTAAATCGGTGAGTCGGTGAATCGGTGAGTCAGTGAATCGGTAAATCGGTCAGCAGGTCAGTGAATCAGTAAGGCAGTGAGTCGGTTGTCAGTGAGACGGTGAATCGGCGGATAATGGGTTTATGGCTGATGGATATTGAACTAGTATTGTCTTTAGGTTTGGCATGACCTCAGTTTTTGATCCTTCAAATTTCAACTCAGACTTAAAATCGTATGACAGATCATAACACAACTCTGCCCCGTCTGCTTATTGAAAATGCCAGAAGATTCGGTTCAAAAACCGCCCTGCGTGAAAAGGAATGGGGGATATGGCAGACCTATTCCTGGCAGGACTATCTTGACATCACAGCTGAGTTTGCCGCGGGCCTCAGGGAGTTGGGGTTTGGAAGGGGAGATGTAATCGTCCTTATCGGTGATAATCGTCCTGAATGGATGTGGGCCGAGATCGCCATCCAGAGCCTGGGAGGTATAGCCCTTGGAGTTTACCAGGACGTTCAGGCCGGTGAGATCGAATATATTTTTGAATTGACCAGGTGCAGGCTGGTTATTGCCGAAGACCAGGAGCAGGTGGACAAGATGCTTCTGCTCAGAGACAAGGTTTCGCATCTTGAATACATTGTTTATCATGATTCCAAAGGGCTTATCAAATATCAGGACAAGGGCCTGCTCCATTTTAACATTGTCAGGGAGAAGGGACGTTCTCATAAAAATCTTTTTGAGAGCTGGGTGGATCAGGTCTCAACAGAAGACACCTGTCTCATCGCCACCACCTCAGGGACAACAGGCAGACCTAAACTGGCAATGCTGTCCCATAAAAACATGCTTTCCATGGCTCACAACCTGGGAACGGTTGACCCCAAACTGCAGTCTGATGAGTTTGTTTCTTTTCTTCCCCTGGCCTGGATGGGTGAACAGATGATGGCTGTGGCCTCGTCGCTTCTTTTCGGCTTCTGCGTAAATTTTCCTGAGGAGCAGGAAACGGTCCAGGAGGATATCCGGGATATCGGTCCCCATATCATTTTCTCTCCGCCAAGGGTGTGGGAAAACCTGGCCGCCAGGATTCAGGTCCGGATCATGGAAACAACCAGGCTTAAAAGGTTTATCTTCAACGCCTGCATGGGCATAGGCATCAGGATGGCTGAGCACAGGCTGAGCAGAAAACCGGCCGGGGGAATGCTCAGTTTTTTGTACCTGCTCTCTCAGTTTTTCCTGTTCAGGTCCTTGAGAGACAGGCTTGGTTTTTCCAGGATCCGTTCAGCCACAACCGGTGGAGCAGCCCTGGGCCCGGACACATTCAAATTCTTCCATGCCATGGGCGTCAATCTCAAGCAGATATACGGTCAAACCGAGATTGCAGGGATATCCTGCATTCACAGAGACGGGCATATTGATTTTGATACCGTTGGAGAGCCCATTCCTGAAACTGAAATAAGGATTTCTGACGAGGGAGAAATCCTGTCCAGGTCAGCTGCTGTATTTCAGGGCTATTTCAAGGATGAAAAGGCCACCAGGGAGACCCTGTCTCAGGATGGCTGGCTTTTCTCAGGTGACGCCGGATACTTCAAGGACAATGGACAGCTGGTGGTTATTGACCGGCTTAAGGATGTGATGGAACTGGCTGACGGGACCCGTTTTTCTCCTCAATTTATGGAGAATAAGCTCAAGTTTTCGCCATACATCCGGGAAGCGGTTGTCCTGGGCAAGGGCAAGGAATACATTGCGGCCATTGTTTGTATAGACGAAGAGATCGTGGGCAGGTGGAGCGAGAGCAAGCTTCTTACCTATACAACCTACCAGGACCTGGCCTCCAAAAAAGAGGTTTATGATCTGGTGACAGACGAGATTCGCAAGATCAATGAAACCATCCCTGAGAATACCAGGATCAAGCGTTTTGCCCTGCTCTTCAAAGAACTGGACGCTGATGACGAGGAGTTGACCAGAACCAAGAAAATAAGGCGCAAGGTGGTGGGTGAACGTTACGAGTCCTTAGTGGACAGTCTTTACACTGATGAGCGGGAAGTCGACCTTGTGGCCAGGATTCAGTATCAGGATGGCAGCATTCGAGAAATGAAGGGCAGGATTGCCATCAAAAACGTATTTTGAACACTGACAGGGCGCTCCTCATCTGCGGAGATCTGCGCAATCAGTGGAAAAATTATTCTAAGGACAGGAAATAATGGAATACTATCTCCACCTTGTACTCAACGGTCTGGTCATAGGCAGCATATACAGCCTGGTGGCCCTGGGTTTTGTCATAATCTACAAGGCGACCAAGGTGGTCAATTTTGCCCAGGGGGAGCTGGTCATGTTCGGGGCTTATATCTGTTTCGCCCTGACTGTCCAGATGGGTTTGCCTTTTCTGGTTTCTTTCTTCATGACCCTGATTTTTTCTGTTGTTCTGGGACTATGTCTGGAAAGAGTCGTGCTTCGGCCCATGATCGGCGAGCCCATAATCAGCGTGATCATGGTCACAGTGGGTCTTTCCACGGTCTTAAAAGCGGTGATCCAGCTTTTCTGGGGTACTCAGGTCAGGGTTTATCCTCAGGTCCTGCCCTCTGAATCGGTCTGGATTCTGGGCCTTCCAGTGGCTCCGGTTTATATCGCTGCCTTTTGCCTTTCAGTTTTCCTTTTTATAATATTTTCCCTGTTCTTCAAATATTCCACCATGGGCATTGCCATGCGCGCCACAGCCTTTGATCAGCAGGCAGCTCAGTCCATGGGCATTGGTGTAAAGAACATATTTGCCATGTCCTGGTGCATCGCCGCGGTGGTTTCCAGCATCGGCGGCATAATTCTCGGCAATATCAATGGAATAACCCCGCAATTGGGACATCTGGGCCTGAAGGTTTTTCCAGCGGTCATCCTTGGCGGTCTGGACAGCCTTCTTGGCGCGGCTGTGGGGGGTTTGATTATCGGCATCCTGGAAAACGTGTCCGATGGTGTGGCCCAGCAGTTCTTCGGTCTGGCCGGATTTAGAGAAGTGGCCGCCTATTTTATCCTGGTCATTATCCTCATGATCAAACCGTACGGTCTTTTTGGAACCCATGAGATAGAGAGAGTTTAAGCAATGCGAGGTAAATGCGGTCTGTTTTTCACCAGTTACGCCAGAGAAAGCCAAGTTTTTCACACTGGTTTTCAAAAGTCCAGCCTTGCTCTGTTTTTTCTGGTCCTTTTGGCTGCGCCTTTTTTTCTGAGCTCTTACCAGGTATCCCTGCTCTGCATGATTAATATCGCGGTAATCGGGGCCGTATCACTAAATCTGCTTACCGGGTCCTGCGGACAGATATCCCTGGGACATGGAGCTTTTATCGGGGTGGGGGCGTACGCCACAGGGATCTGCACTCTGAGTGGCTGGCCTTTTTTGCCCGCGCTTCTGTTTGGAGGAGCCACCACCGCCCTGGTGGGGATGATTTTCGGCATTCCATCCCTGAGGCTGAAGGGGATTTATCTGGCCATCGCTACACTGGCCGCCCAGCTTATTCTGGTATATATTTTTCTGCGCTGGACCAGCCTTACCGGTGGTGCTACAGGGATGGGGCTGGACTCGCCTGTAATTCTGGGGTACAGTTTTGATACTGATCTCAAGATGTTTTATCTTACCCTGGCCTTT
>PXFS01000051.1 GCA_003564185.1 Flavobacteriaceae bacterium | reverse complement strand
AGAAATTAGATGTGAGAAATTAGATGTGAGAAATGAGAAGTGAGAAATGAGAGACAGGAATTTTAGATTTAACTCGCTTTGCGTCTTTGCGAGATAATTTAAATTTAATTAGCGAATTAATTCCTTTACATGATAATAAAAATAAAACATAACAAAGAAAAGCTAATTTGTCCCAATTGGCAATAACATAAAAGTCTCCTCCCTTCGGGGGGACGGAAGGGAGGCTTAAAAATCAAAAAAAATGGAAACACAAGAAAAAGATGTAATTAGAGGAGGGCAGTTTCTGGTAAAAGAGGCTCATGCGGAAGATATATTCACGCCTGAAGATTTTACTGAGGAACAAAAAATGATGCGCGATTCAGTGAAAGAATTTGTTGATCGTGAGGTTTGGCCCAAAAAAGAAGAGTTTGAGAAGAAAAACTACGCACTTACCGAAGAAATCATGCGAAAAGCTGGTGAGCTCGGATTTTTAGGCGTAGCTGTTCCTGAAGAATACGAAGGTTTAGGGATGGATTTTGTTTCAACCATGTTGGTATGTGACTATATTTCAGGAGCAACAGGATCCGTAGCTACTGCCTTTGGTGCACATACTGGAATTGGAACTATGCCCATAACACTTTATGGAACTGAAGAACAAAAGAAAAAATATGTACCTAAATTAGCTACAGGCGAATGGTTTGGTGCGTATTGTTTGACGGAGCCAGGGGCAGGATCTGATGCCAACTCTGGAAAAACAAAAGCAGTACTTTCTGAAGATGGTAAACACTACCATATTTCAGGTCAAAAAATGTGGATTTCTAATGCTGGATTCTGCGACTTATTCATCGTATTTGCTAGAATTGAAGACGATAAGTACATCACAGGATTTATTGTTGAAAAAGATTTAGAAAACGGCATTTCCTTAGGCGATGAAGAGAAAAAATTAGGAATTCACTCCTCTTCTACTCGCCAAGTATTTTTTAACGATACAAAAGTGCCTGTAGAAAATATGTTAGGCGAAAGAGGAGGCGGTTTCAAAATTGCTATGAATGCTTTAAACGTGGGTAGAATTAAATTAGCAGCGGCTTGTTTAGATGCGCAAAGAAGGGTTATTGATACGGCCGTGAAATACGCTAACGACCGAGTTCAGTTTAAAACTCCAATTTCCAAATTTGGAGCTATTCGTGAAAAATTAGCAGAAATGGCTACTCGCGCGTTTGTAGATGAGTCGGCTTCCTACCGAGCTGCGAAGGACATTGAAAATCGAATTAATGCAAGAAAAGAAGCTGGTGCAAGTCATCAAGAAGCAGAATTAAAAGGGGTTGAGGAATATGCTATTGAATGTTCAATTCTTAAGGTGATTGTTTCTGAACACGCGCAGACTTGTACCGATGAAGGTATTCAAATTTTTGGCGGAATGGGATTCTCTGCCGATACACCTATGGAAGCTGCATGGAGAGATGCACGTATTTCCAGAATTTATGAAGGGACTAATGAAATTAACCGCATGCTATCTGTAGGAATGATGATTAAGAAAGCCATGAAAGGGCATGTGGATTTATTAGGACCAGCCAATGAAGTAAAGGAAGAATTAACGGGCATTCCTTCTTTTGAAACACCTGATTATTCTGCTCCCCTTTCAGAAGAAAGAGCGATGATTAAAAAGCTTAAAAAAGCCTTTTTAATGGTAGCCGGAGCGGCCATGCAAAAATACGGCGAAACAATTGAAGAGCACCAGCAATTATTGATGGCTTCGGCGGATATTTTAATGGAAATATACATGGCAGAATCAGCTATCTTAAGAGCACAGAAAAACGTTGAAAAAACAAGCGAAGAAGAAGCTAAATACCAAGTGGCAATGGCGCAATTGTATTTGTATTATGCTGTAGAACGTGTAAATCAGCGTGCAAAACAAGGTATTATTTCTTTTGCTGAAGGTGATGAGCAAAAAATGATGTTAGTTGGATTAAAACGTTACACAAAATACGATAATTATCCAAACATTATAGCATTACAGGAGCTTGTTGCAGAAAAAGTAGTTGACGAAAACACCTATCCATTCTAATTAATTTATTGATAAATTCAGCGAATAAAGATTGTGACAACAATTTAAATTTTATTTATAATTGATAAGGAAAAGCCGCCTTAGTAAAGGCGGCTTTTGTATTATGAATATTTAAATCTATACTGTAAAGTGATATAGTGCTTCGTTTAGCAGTAGATTAAAACAAAAACTACTCCTTAATGAACATGGCATGAGCTTTTACTCCAGTAAGTAAATTCCAAACATTTGAAACTATGACTTTTCCATCTTCATCAAATACTTTTAATTCGGCTGTATTTGGCCCAGCTGTACCTTGATTTAAAGCAATAAATTCAACTTTATTAAAACCTTCTACCAAATCCACATAAAAAGTTTTGAATTTATTTTCTAGAAGTACATTTTCAGCAATAATTTCTCCATTGAGTCTAATTTGGACACGATCACCATCAAATACCATATGGTCTCTACAAGCTATCACCACACGTCCAGAGGAAGTTTTGAACTCCCCTAAATCCATATCTTCACCAAACTCTTCTCTAATTTTTGGTTCTCTTACATCACCCTTGAATTTTTCATTTAGACGCTTTTCATGTAGTTCAGAAGGATTGGTAAACTCTTTTTCTTTCAAAAATTCAGGGTCTTGTTCTTCCTTTTTTTCTAATCCTTTTTTATTCAAATTAGGAATTCCAAAATTGGACTCTGGAAAAGCTTTTCCCTTTGTGGTTTTCAATTCTACACGCTCAGACCCACTTTGCGACCCATCCAATTGAGCAAAAACAACTGAAGACACAATAAAACAACCTATTAAAAACAAAAAACGCATAATTTGATTTTTTTCAAAAGTATAAAAACTTATTCACTTACAATAGTTCAAAATTAATGCCATAAATAGACAACACAAAATTATGAAATCAAGTATGTAAAGTTACAAATAAGAATGTGAGACTTAACTTTTTAAAATCTGAGATATGTAGTATTAAATGAATTATACCAACTTGACTATGAAATGTGGTTTATAGAGCGAAATTGCTTTTTCCATAAATAACGCTGTGAATAATTTGCATAGCTGGGCTATGGAAATTGTGAACAAGGAAATGTATGGAAAAATGAATGAGCTATATTACAACATTTGATGGCCAAATTGGTATTAGCAACAAAAGCCAAAATTAATGTAAAAAACCCTTGTATTATATAAAAAAGTAATGTATATTTGAAGATATATACTAGTTGGCAGACATTCTATTAAAGCTATTAGTAAGTTCTTCTAGTCATAAATAATAATCAAACGATTCATTTTTGGGAAAGACGGACAAGTTGAAATGCCGAATTTTTGCTAATTAAAAAAGGTTATCTTTGTATTGGCCAATTTTGATTTATGTGATGATACATGGTTTATCCTTGAAGTAACGTATCCATTGTCAATTAGCAGTTGTTTTCAGGTTGGTGTCTAGAAACATGTTATTCGTAATAAGCACCCAATTATTCACAAATTAAGGTGTAAAATTATGAACAACCCGTTAACTGTTTCCTTTAACTCCGAATTTCTGAGAGAAAGTGCCATTAGTTTGGCTAAAATTCATAAAGTATCTAAAGGATCACCTAAGCCAAAGTTGATTAAGCCTATATTGGAAAAATCCAAAGAGGTGCTTATTGAAACATATAAAACACTTTCATCCATTGTAAAATCGGAAAAAGAAATCTCCCCGGCTTCAGAGT
>PXFS01000080.1 GCA_003564185.1 Flavobacteriaceae bacterium | reverse complement strand
TATGCCACATAGAGCCATTGATACTTGGGTAATTAACCCACTAAATCGTTTTATGAGAAAATCCACTTCTAGTGGGATTTTGCTTTTTTTTATGGCTTTTTTATCGTTAATTATTGCTAATAGTCCTTTGCATGAAGCATTTGATTCCTTTTGGCAAACAAGAATATCCTTGAGTATTGGAAGTTTTACCGTAGATAACTCCTTATTACATTGGGTAGATGATGGTTTAATGTCCTTATTTTTCTTTGTTGTAGGTTTAGAACTTAAGAGAGAATTAGTAGCTGGTGAATTAGCTAACCCAAAAGATGCATTAATGTCAATTGTTGCTGCAATTGGAGGGATGCTTTTACCAGCTCTAATTTTTTATTTATTCAATAAAGACGCATCATTAGATGCTTTAAACGGGTGGGGGATTCCTATGGCAACAGATATTGCATTTGCTTTAGGAGTTATTTACTTATTAGGAGATAAAGTTCCTACAACGCTAAAAGTGTTTCTTACAGCTTTAGCAATTATTGATGATATTGGTGCAGTTTCAGTAATAGCCTTTTTTTATACCGACAGCCTTTCATTTTTAAGTTTAATTTTAGGAGCTTTCTTCTTAAGTATAATGATTTTGTCCAATAGATTAGGAATTAAAAGTCCTTTGTTTTATGGAATAATTGGAATAGGAGGGGTTTGGTTAGCTTTTTTAATGAGTGGAGTACATGCCACAATAGCCGCGGTGTTAGCTGCTTTTACTATTCCAGCAATTGTTGAAATTCACAAAGAAAGTTACCTAAAGAAAATTACTGACTTTACTACCCGATTAAAGAAGACAAAAAAAGCATCAAATGAAGATATTTTGACTCCTAAAGAAGAGCAAATTTACAATCAAATCAATATTACTACAGAGGATGCAATTTCTCCATTACAGCGCCTAGAACATAAAATGCATCCATTAGTCGCTTTTGTTGTAATGCCTATTTTTGCTTTAGCAAATGCTGGAGTTAGGGTAGAAGAAAACTTTTTAGAAGTACTTTCAGGGTCAGTAGCAATGGGGGTTGCTTTTGGACTTATTATTGGAAAAGTAATTGGTATTGTTGGTTTTGTTTATCTATTTAGCAAGCTCAAGCTGTATAAAATTCCAGAGACGCTCAGTTTTAAGATGATTCTTGGTGTTTCTTTCCTAGCAGCAATTGGATTTACTATGAGTTTGTTTATTACTTCATTAGCTTTTGAAAATCCTGATTATGCCACACAAGCCAAATTAGGGGTAATTACCGCTTCCTTTGTAGCGGGGACATTAGGCTTTTTCATCCTTAAATCTGCTTTAAATGATTTAGATAAAGAAAAGCTTGTTTAAGCTGAGGTAAGATAACAGGTTGTTTATACTCCCCAAAATTTAGATCAAACAACTAATCTCAATTCTTATAAATTCCAAAAATCAAGTTGAATTACATATAAATATGCGATTATAATCGCATATTTATATGTAATAATAGGATTATAATCCCATAATTTGATACTTTTAAATATTTTAAACTTCAATTGCCAGTAGATGTAAGCTGACTATTTCTTTACTAATCTTCAATAAAACCACTAGTTCAATTAAGATGTATTAATCATTTTAAAAGCTCTAATTAGTAAGCTCATAGCATCAGGCATTTTCAATCAAACCTCTTTTTACAAAGCCTTAGTCTTTCAACTCAGGCGCCAAATCATTCAAGGCTTGAATGGTGAAATCCAAATCTTCATAGCTTAATGCATCGTTTAAGAAATAGCTTTCAAAAGCACTAGGAGGGAGGTAGACACCACGTTTCAGCATGCCGTGAAAGTATTTTTTAAAGGTTTCGTTATTGGCGGCAGCGGCTGAATCAAAGTCCACCACAGGTACTTCATTAAAATGTATAGAAAGCATAGAACCCATTCTGTTGGCAGTATGTGGTATATCATGCTCAACTAAAACTTTAGCAATACCTTCATGCAAGTACTTTGTTTTATCAGCTAAGCTTTTAAAAATTTCATCGTTCTCGTTTAACGAAGTCAGCATAGCTAAACCAGCGGCCATGGCTAAGGGGTTTCCGCTTAATGTTCCTGCTTGGTAAACAGGACCTTCAGGGGCTAAATGGCTCATGATTTCTTTTCGTGCGGCAAAAGCTCCAACGGGTAAACCGCCACCAACTACTTTTCCAAAAGTAACAATGTCTGCTTGCACACCCAATAATTCTTGAACCCCACCTTTAGCTAGTCTAAAGCCAGTCATTACTTCATCAAAAATTAATAGAATTTCATGCTGATGACACAATTCTCTTAGGCCCTCTAAAAATCCATTTTGTGGAATAATACAGCCCATATTTCCTGGAACAGGCTCTATAATAATACATGCAATCTCTCCTTCATTGGCTTCAACAAGTTTCTTTACTCCTTCTAAATCATTATAATTGGCTAATAAAGTATCTTTAGCTGTTCCTTGAGTAACGCCAGGGCTATTTGGAGAGCCAAAAGTAACTGCTCCACTACCTGCTTGGATCAAAAAGGAATCAGAATGCCCATGATAACATCCCGCAAATTTGATGATTTTGTCTTTTCCTGTGTAGCCTCTAGCTAAGCGAACTGCACTCATACAAGCTTCAGTACCGCTGTTTACAAACCTAATTTTATCGATGCCAGGCACCATTTCAACGGCTAACTTGGCAATTTGTGTTTCTATTTCTGTAGGAATTCCATAAGAAGTTCCTTTTTTGGTTTTCTCAATAACAGCATCTACAACAGGTTGATAAGCATGACCTAAAATCATAGGTCCCCAAGACGCAATGTAATCAATAAGTCGGTTGCCGTCTTCGTCGTATAAATATGCTCCTTTGGCTTCTTTCACATAAATAGGTTCTCCTCCAACAGCATTAAATGCTCTAACAGGAGAATTTACTCCTCCAGGTATATATTTTTTTGCTTCTTTAAAAAGTGCACTACTTCTTTTGTAAATCATAAAAATGCTAATTCTTTGTTTTTAAAATCAATTCTTGCCCTACGCTCAAATTATCAGAACGTAATCCGTTTAATTTTTTAATTTCTTCAACTGTAAGATTGTATTGGCTAGCAATTTTGTACAAAGTGTCTCCTTTCTGTACAATATGGGTTGTATTGTCGTGATTAACCCGATTAACAGGTTTTGGAAAATTGCTTGGTGTTGTACCATCTACTACTTCTTGATCCAATTCGTACAACTTATATCGCTCAATTAAGCTAATTAATTTATCGGGATACTTCTTGTCGGTGGCATAACCTGCTCTCCTTAATCCATTTGCCCAAGCCTTGTAGTCGGTAATTTCATAATCAAATAAAAAGGCATAACGTACGCGTTCGTATAGAAAAAGTGAATGGTCTCTAAACGAATACTTTGGGTCAACATACTTTCTGAAACATTCTTGTAGTTCATCATCATCGTGATAAACGCGATCTCCTTGCCAATCAGAACATTTAATTCCAAAATGATTGTTGGAGCGCTGTGCTAAGTCGCCATTAGCAGAACCTGATTCTAAAATACCTTGTGCCATTTTGATGCTTGCAGGAATTCCATAAAGTTTCATTTCTTCTTGCGCAACACCCGCATATTCCCAAATATAAGCTTCTACTGGATTTGCAAAAGCAGGTTTATCTGAGCTGGTATTTAGGGGTTGTTGAGTTTTTTTTTCTTCTATTAAGTTGGATTTATCATCTTTAACTTTTGGAGCTTCGCTAATTTCAGTTCTTACTTCGGACT
>PXFS01000111.1 GCA_003564185.1 Flavobacteriaceae bacterium | reverse complement strand
TATGAAATTATCTGCTATGTTTCTTGTGGTGTTTACCACACTTGTGTTAATTGCTGTTACCATTATGTCGGCTATGAATTTGCCATTTAATTGGGTTTTTTATCTCACTGTGTTTGGTCAGGGATGTGTGTTGCTCATGGTCTACAAGGTGCTCACAGACGATTACCAAACGGATAAAACTTTTGAGGACTGGTACGAAGATATGCCAATAGAGAGTGAGAACGTTTCTACACCTAATCTAAGAAGTGAGGATAAATTTTAATCTTCTGTAGCTAAATCATTAGCCAAAAGATTGAACATTCTTGCTTTAGATTGTAACAGTCTGGCTGTAGCTTGAATGAGGTTAAGTTGAGCATCTATTAGTTGCTGTTCACGAGCGTTGATTAGGAACACAGAACTTTCTCCAACTTGAAATTTTTGTTCTTCTGCTGATAGCAATTGCGAAAAATTTACAGCAATTTGATCAATTTGATTTCTTTGATCTCCAAATGAAATTATTTCTTGTTGAGCTGCTTCTAGTCGGTTTCTAAGCTGGAGTGTTTGAAAATCATATTCCATTTCAGCATCTTGTTTTCTGATTTTAGCCAATTTAAGTTCTCCTCTTTCTTTACGAAGAAATACGGGAATGCTAAAAGTAACAGCCGCTTGGTAGTTGTTTGTGGTATAAGTTTCAAATTGATCGGGTTGTGTGCTAAGAAAATTGTAACTCACGTCTAAAACAGGCTTGAGATTTTCTGCTGCTAATCGTCTTTCAATATCTAATGATTCTACGTTAGTAGATAGAAATTCTAAAAGTGGATGATTGTCTAAATCCATTTCTTCTACTTGAATCAAATTAGTGCCAAGTATTTCATCTACTTCTTCTTGGGTTATATCTTCTGGTAAAACTCCTGGATTAACTTGTAATGGGGTATTGTTTTCAAACCATAAGAAATTGGCAATTTCTAAGCGTGATTGAGTCCTTCTTAATGAGGCTTGTTCAAGATTTAACTCCCTATCTTGTACTATAATCTTAGCTTCAAGAGTATCAATTACTGGAATATCACCTTGAAGAGCACTTTCTTTGATTCCTTCAAATCTAATTCTTGCATTATCTACAAATTCAGAAAAAATTTGCACTTCCTGGTTAGCTCTGTACCAATCAATATAGGCTAATGTAGCGGTGAATAAAATGTCGTTTATTTGCAGGTCTCTTTCTGCTTTATTTAATTTTTGAATTAGCTTAGCCTGCTTAACAGCAGCCATCCTATCGTTAATAAATAAACCTTGACCTAGAGGTAAGGATACACCTGCTTTATAAAGCCCACCATCAGGCACGTTTCTTTCAGGGTTTAGAAAAACTCCTTCATTATTCTCAAATCCTGCATTAATGTCTAAACCAAACCATACAGGAATAGATAAACCTGCATTAAAAATATTGTAGTAGTCGCTTTCGTTAAACTCTTTTTCTTTATAATCTGCTTTTACGGTTGGGTCAAAGAAACCTCTTGCCCTTAAACGCTCGGCTTGAGCAGCAGAAAGTCTAAGTTCTGCTTGTCTTGCTACTGGATGATACAGTTTTACGTACGCCAAATATTCATCTAGTGATAAACTGATTCCTATTTGTTCTTCTTGAGCTTGTTGAAGTTGACAAATCAATAAAAAAATAAGAAAAAAATAAGTTCTCATAAATAATTTATTTCTTATCTGGATTCATGTCTCTTGGACGTTCTTTAGCTCTTTCTTCTGGGCCGTAGTAATCTTGAGGGAATCCGTTTACCTGGCGCCATAGTTCATACCAAACAGGGACATTATTAAGCAATGCAAAAGTTCTTGCTCCGGTACCTGCTCGCAATGGTTCCGGCCACACTTCTCCAGCTTCTGGGGCTATTAGAACACGGTATTTTCCATTTTTGGAAATGAATTGTTCAACGGCTACTATTTCTCCTCCAAAGGTACCATAAGACAAGTTAGGCCATCCAGAAAAGAAAATAAAGGGCCATCCATCAAATATGATACGAACACTCTCACCTACATGGACTAATGGTAAATCAATTGGATTAACAAACATTTCTACAGCTAAGTCCACATTAGAAGGCATAATACTCACAATTTGAGCTCCCTCCATAAAGGTTTCTCCAACACCACGCTGAATAGCTCTATTGATAAATCCACTTTGTGGTGCTGTAATATAATTTAGGTTTCTACGTACTTGTATGTTAGATCGTGTATTTTCTAAATTAGCCAACTGTGATTCAGCACCAAACTGACTAGAAAGCGTAGAAAAACGGTCACTTTCTGCTTTTGAAATTCTATCTTGATACTCTGCTCTTAGTCGTGAAAGTTCTATCCTTGCATTGAGTACTTCATTTCTACTAGCAATTAGTCGGTTTTCTTGAGAAATTACTTCGGCAAGATTTCGTTGGTATTGTACTTGTTTAGCTTCAAGATCAGAAAGTGCTTTAAGACCTTCACTTTCCAGATTTTCAAACCGAACAAGTTGGCGTTCTGCAATTCTTACATCAGTTTGTGCAGCTTCAAGACTTATGCTGTCACTTTCAACTAATAAATTGGCTTGTATTAACCTGTTTTTTGCTTGTTCAAGTTTGAGGTCACGCTCTTCGTTAAGGGCTTCAATTTGAAAATTAAGGGCATTTACTTTTTCTTGAAAAGATTGATAAGACATTTCTTGGGCTTTCACTTGAATATCTGTTCTTTCAAGTAACAAAGGATCAAAGAATGCATCTCTAATTTCTGAGATATAAACAATAGTGTCTCCCTTATTTACAAAATCACCTTCTTGAACAAACCATTGCTCAACTCTACCAGCAATGGGTGATTGTATGGTTTGGGGGCGTTGGTCTGGGCGTAAGGTGGTGATTGTTCCGTTTCCTCGCACAAACTGAGTCCAAGGTAAAAACATCATAATAAGGATGATGATTAATAAGGCAACTATGAAGTGGTTAAATTTAAAAAACCGCTTTTTTTCGTCGGTAAATTGATAGGACTTAAAGGACATTAAATCCTCCTTAATCTTTATTTTATCTTTAGAAATGTGTAACATAGCCCTTAGTTTTTGTTGATGATTTCACCATTTTCTAAATAAATAATCCGCTTGCACTTTTGTTTCCAAAGTTTATTTCTACTTACCACCATGAGTGTCCATTGATGTGACTTATCAAATAGATATTCAATAATATCGTTTACCTCTTCTTCTTGAAATTCTACCAATGGATCTTTAAGTAACAATAGCTTTGGTTTAGTAATCACCGCTCTTGCCAGCATAATTTTCTTGGCTATGGTATAAGGTATATTTCTACCAGCTGTTGATATAGGTGCGTCAACACCAAGTTCTTGTGCATTGACAAATTTTTTGAGTTTCAGTTTTTCAATGACTTCTGAAAGCTCTTTATCAGTAACCTCTGGATTATTGAAACAAATATTCTCTCTTACGGTACCTTCAAAAGGCAAATTACCTATTAAAGAGTGACCAACAAAGCTTCTATAATGGTCTATTTGGATGGTTTTAAGCGAGTAATTATTGACGTATAAATTACCTTCGGAATATTTTTCTAAGCCTCCAATAACCTTGAGTAATGTAGTCTTTCCAGAACCAGAACTTCCATCCACAAAAACTGAATCTCCTTGATTAATTTTAAGCTTAATGTTTCTCAGCGCTTTATGATCTGCATTAGGGTAGGTGATTCCTAATTCGTTTAATTCCCATACAAAGTCATCCTTCTCTTTAAGAGGAGAAATTCCTTCAGAATCTTCTAATTTTTTATCGGTAACATAGCCAATTTTTTCAAGTCCAGTAAGTACGTCATATACGTTTTCAAGGCCTTTAATCAGCTTTTCAACTGAGCTAGTCATTAGCAAAACTACTACCTCAGCGGCTACAAACTGCCCAATGTTCATTTGTTGATTAATAACCAAAAACCCACCAATAATTAATAAAGCACCAACAACAAGCACTTTAAAGCCTATCATTTTAAAATATTGTAAACGTAAAATTTTAAAGTGATCTTCTCTTGCATGTAAGTATTCATGCACTATTTTGTCTTGTCTTGATGAAGCTAACTTAGAACTTCCAGAAACTTTAAAGCTATCTGTGTTTCTAGCCACTTCCTGTATCCAATGAGCGGTGTCATATTTATATTTAGATACAATTAAGTTGGTAGATAGCCCTATAGGTGCACTAAATTGAAAAACAATATAAAATAGTAAAATCAGTAATACACCAAATAAAATAAAAAAGGGATGATAGAAGGATAATAAGATTAACCCGAAGATAATTTGTAGTGTACTTGTAGAAAAGTCGATAATCATTTTTGGAATACCTTTTTGAATAGTCATGGTATCAAAAAATCGATTAGCCAATTCTGGCGGATGTTTTCTCCCAAATTCTGCTGTGATTATTCGTGGGAATCTATAAATTAATTCGAATGAAGATTTAGCATATAAACGCTGTTGAATATCTTCCGCTATTCTCATTTGCATGTAGTTCAAAAGTCCAGCAAATATTACTCCTATAAGGACAAGGGTAATTAAAACTACCATAGTTACACGCAACTGTCCAGCTTGCACAAAATTAATGATAGCTTGTATACCAAGCGGCAAAGAGAGTGAAACTACTCCTGCAAATGCGGCATAACCTAAGATGAGATAAATAGCTTTTGTCTCTCCTCCAAGAACTTTCCAAAGTCTTTTAAGTGGTGTGATTTTGCTATCGTTATCTGCTGCCATTACTTTTTGTTTTTAATTGTTTCATTACCAAATCTTTAAAAAAGCAAGAGGTGGATAAATGATTTGCATCTGTAAGGTTTTTGAAATGTTCTTTGAGGTAATGTTGATGAAGTGCGCCATCTAAAACAGTAGAGGCCAAACTATTTGGAAATTGATAAGTTGAATCAACATTTTTGATCATTTCAACAATTCGTAATATCAGCCGTTTGTATATTTGAAAAAAACCTGACTTATTTTCGTCATCTACCATTTTGTTGTGGTAGGCTTTTGTGAATTCTGAAACCACAATATTTCTTAGTGCTGCTTGATTAACATTAGTAAGTGTATTAATGTTTTCAGGCTTAGAGGTGATAAGTTCTATTGCCTTAAATAGTTTTTTTTCATTGCATTCAATAGAATTAGTGGCAACAACTAAACGGTATTCTAACATTCCCCAATACAAGGAACACAAGTACAAAAGTAACTTGTGTTTGTTTTCAAAATAACGATAAATTGAGCTTTCCGTTGATTTTATTTTTTGAGCAAGTTTTTTAAAAGTGAATTGTTCAAAACCTAGCTGGTCTAAAAGAACAACCGATTGGGTAATGATTGCATTTCCTAAGTCAGATGACTCTGGGTCTTTCAAAAAAAGCCCCTCATTTATATTTATTTTTATCTCCGATAAAAGCGTGTCTAGCATTACTTTTATTTTGCGTGTAAAACTATCATTTTTGAGAGCGAAATTCACAGGCGTTAACTTAAAATTAATTAAATTTTAATTTTCATAAATTCAATTCAAAGTTAATTGAATTTTGCTGAAAATAATTTAAACATAAATTTAAATTGTTTTGAATAGTATAAATAAGATTGAGCTTGTGGTAAATTTATTCATTTTTTTCAGGAATCCATTTTACTTCTTCTGCATTTAAATCTTTGCTTAATTTCCTAGCTAATACAAATAAATAGTCAGACAAACGGTTCAAATACTGCAATACTTCTTGATCAAATTCCTCTAAATTAAACAAAGCTGTAGCCAAACGTTCTGCGCGTCTACATACGCACCTAGCAATATGGCAATACGAAACTGTTGGATGACCACCAGGTAATACAAAATGAGTCATTGGTGGTAATTCTTCGTTCATTTCATCAATTTGAACCTCTAAAGCTTCAATATTATTTTCACTTATTCTTGGGATATTCAAGCGGTCTTTCCCACTTTTAAGCTTTGCTTTTTCAGGATCCGTGGCTAAGATAGCTCCTACTGTAAATAAACGGTCTTGAATATGATTGATAAATTGAGTAATGTCCTCATTTTGGCAAGTGTCTTTTACTAGTCCAAGGTGAGAATTAAGTTCATCAACGGTACCATAAGCGTCAATTCTTAAGTGTGATTTAGGTACACGTGTTCCGCCAAATAAGGCTGTAGTTCCTTGGTCTCCTGTTTTGGTATATATTTTCATCTTTTTTTCTTTTTTTTGAAGTAATTTTTTCTGAAATTTCTTTTATCTCTATGGTATTGTTTTTTGGTATTTCTTCTGTTATTCCAAAACACTAAAAGAAATAGCAAAGCCAATCCAATAACAAGACCAATAATTTGGTATTCTTCTGAAATTATTTCTAACATTAATTTAAAATTTTTCTTACGATAACTATCAATAGCACTGAATTCAATTTTGAGTAAAAATACAACCTGTGTTAAGAAATTAGCTAAATTTGAGAAAAATTTTAAAATGAAAGTAATATCAAGAAAGACATACTGGAAAGATATTTACACTAAAAAGGATTTAACCAAAGTAAGTTGGGTACAGGAAAAACCAAGTATCTCTTTAGCATTCATTAATCAATTGAATATAGATAAATCAGCAAAAATCTTAGATGTTGCTGGCGGTAACTCCAATTTAGTCGATTTCTTACTTGCAGAGGGCTATACCCAACTCAGCGTTTTAGATATTGCAGAAGAAAGCCTCCAGGTGAGTAGGGAACGACTAGGAAATCAGGCTCATCAAATAAATTGGTTGGTCAATGATATTTTGAATTTTGATACTCAAGAAAAATTTGATGTATGGCATGACCGAGCAGGATTTCATTTTATGACTACTCAAGAAGCTATTGATCAATATAAGAATGTATTGAATAAGGTTAAGCCAACTTACTTAATTATTGGTACTTTTTCTGAAAATGGTCCAGAAAAGTGTAGCGGTCTACCAATTAAAAACTATAGCATTGAAGAATTAAAGGGATGCTTTATTGAAGACTACAAGATGATAAAAAGTAAAAATGTGAATCATACCACTCCAACTGGGAGTATTCAAAATTTTAATTTTTGTATGTTTATAAAGAAAGGCTAAATTAATTAAGTATTTAAAGATGAATAAAAACATCATTTACGAAGAAGTACAATCTGCCAAACTGTTTAAAATAATAGCTTATATATTTTTGGTGGTTTCTCTTTTTTTATTGTTTGGGAGTATTGGCTTAGAAGAAAAAGAGACATTTATTGGAAGTATTGGCTCAGCAATAGTTTAGAGCATTTTGGCTATATTTTTACTTAAAACCATGCACAATTTAAAAGTTAAAGTTACTAACATTTATATAGATATTGCTTTTGGCAATCGTTTATTTTATGCCCATGTTCCGATAGAAGACATTGATCCAAGCTCTTTAGAAATAACCAAAATTCCGAAGATTTATGGTATAGGTTTGCGTTACGATTTAAAAGGCAACGTAATTTTTAATACACGTTTTGGAGAAGGTGTTCGTTTCAAGCAACTATCAAAAAATAAATACCATAGTGTAGTGGCTAAAAATAACCAAGAACTTTATGAAAGCTTGCAAAAAGTATTGAATAATTCACCAGATCTTAATACCAAAAATTGCTATAGCAAGATAGATGATTGAATTAACTTTTTTTGATCAAAACCACCTTCTCTAATTCCTTCTCTAACATAGTGTCATAATATTGCTTTAGATAAGAATAATCTTCTGGTAAAATTACAGTAACATCTATTTCTTTTTTTACATCTAAAATTAAGTTGCCATTCTGTTCTTCAATTACATAAGAAAAACTCAACATATCATTATCCATTTTTATGAAATTTCTTTCTGGAAGATATTCTACTTCAAAATTGGGAGGCAAACTAATTTGAATTCTATAGGTACGGTTTTCAGGATGGGTGAAATCAACTGGGTAAAAACGTTCTTCTTGCTTAAAAGGATGATCTTTTGATGCTAAAAACATAAGTGGAGATAAGTAATATCTGTTGCCAACTAGCTCAACAAAATTATCAGTTTTATCAAAGCTAAAACTTTGGACTAAAGGCATATTTAATTCTTTCAAGTTCTTTAAGGAGTGTTGGTTGATATGATTTAAACTATACTTATTTTCCAACATTTGAACAATGTCATTATCCGCCTTATTGAGTAGTGAGTTTCTAGCGTTAAGAGCAAATTGATCTGAATAAAACGCCCTACACTGGCCAGAAAGTATTGCATTTTCATCTAATTGAGCCATGATATTATAATTTATCCTTGACTTTTTCTTAGGAGAAAGATTAATTTTTTTATAATTATTTTCAGTCATTTCAATACCGTACCAATTCATTGTTCTAGTTGGGAGTAAGTTCAGGTGGCTATTTTGTTCAGTTGCATCGAGAAGGACTGTATTTCCTTTTATTTCTGTTTTTGCAATGACGTAATCTAAACCTGTAATAGTGGGGTAAATTGGGATTCCATTAGATATAGTGCTTAACAATACAGGTGATGTTTCAATTCCAGCATAATTAAGCATGGCAATAAGTATTAAGTTTATTTCAACAACACTACCAATACCTTCTTTGTATATTTATTTTAATCGATTATTAGAGGCTATACCTTTCTTTTCATTCCATTTAATTTTCTGTTTAACAAAATTTAAAATGGCTTCAATTTTCTCCTGGTCTGTAGCCAAATTAGCTGTTAATTCATCAATATCATCTGCAAAGTATTCGTAATATTTAAGGTCTTTAGCATATAGATTTCTCTCTTTCACTTTTTGTACTACATTTTTCCAGCTATTTGTTCTTGGGCGTATTTGTCCATCTGATTCTCTAATTGAACTAACTTCATAAGTGACTGAGGTTATGTAGTTGTCTATATTATTAATATGTTTCTCCTTTTCAGTGCCCTCCAACATTTCAACAACATGATAAGTTTTTTTCATTTCTGAAATACCAGTAGTTCCAGGTAGAGCAGCGTTCACAATTTTTTGTTCGGTATTAATGGACTGGTAACCCCTTATAATTGTATTGTATCCAACAAGCATAGTAGGGACTAAGGTTTCAAATTGAGACAACACAGTTGGAATACTATGCTGAAAATTCCATCTTGGTAGCTCAATAAAATGGGGTGAAATTTCAGTATAACTATACTCTAGAATAACCCCATCACTAATTTTAGGAAAAGTAAACTTTTTTGCATTCACATAAGGATTTATTTCTACTTCAAAGATGTCTTTATTTTTTACTTTTTCAGACTTTATTTTTCCATCTTTAAGATAATAGGTTTTTGCTTTTAATTCGCTCTCGATGCTTATAAACTTCTCCGTAATAAAAAGGTATTACAATAGTAGCATGCTCATAACCCTCTTGCGTATATATTTTGATTCGCTTTGTGACTTCATATTTATATAGTAAGCTTCCCATCTCACTATACATAAACTCAATCTTTCCATGTTCAAAAAGAATTTCTGCAGATGCTTCGTCATCAACAATAGGCTCTGTAGATGTTAACATCTCTTTATTAACTTTTTCTAATTTTTGCATTTGAGCATTCAATGAAAATATACTTAAAAGAGCAACTAGTAGAATTAGATATTGATGAGTTTTTTTAAATTTTGATAATAAAAAAGAGGGATGCTTCATTAATATTCGCATTGTTCTTATCAATTGCATTCTTAAAATCAGTTAATTGATATTGAATTTAAAAACAAAAATAATGATTTCTTAACTAAATGTGAAAATTAACCAAGTTAAAAATCAATTGAAAAACCCCTTAACTATAAGCTAAGGGGTTTTTGTAAATTATCCTAATTGATAGGCTTACTTCCTAATTCTTTCTTCCTCGCAAAGTCGCTAAGCATTTAAAATTTAGAATTCATAATTTAAAACTATATTTTACCAAATCTTAATTCTTTGTACTTGCTACTTAATTATTTTTCCCACGCAGAGAACACAGAGCTTAAAACGCAAAGCACACAGAGAAATTAATTTATCATTTACAATTCACGAAATCTTAATTCTTAATTCTTTCTTTCTCGCAAAGTCGCCAAGACGCAAAGCAGTTATAATTTAAAATTGACAATAATCCAACTCCAAAACTAACAAACTAACAAACTTCCCCTAAAATTGTATATTTACCCTCAAGCTTAAACCTTAAATTAAAATCGTGTTTAAAAAACTTTTTCAGCAAACCTTTATTTACGGACTATCTACCGTATTGCCCAGATTAATTTCGGTCTTGTTGTTGCCTCTTTATACAGGGATTTTAGAAAACAGTAACTTTGGAGATTATTCGCTGATTTTTGCCTACTTTGTTATTTTTAATGTGGTTCTTTCTTACGGAATGGAAACGGCATTTTTTCGGTTTTACAATAAAGAGGAAAATCCTCAGCAGGTCATTCACACTTCCTATTGGTCCATTAGCCTTAGCACATTACTATTTGTGGTGTTGGGCTTCGTTTTTTTAGAACCTATTCATCAATTTACAAGAATTGAAACTCCTATTTTAAAATTGGTTATAGGTATTCTTGCTTTAGATGCGCTTGCAGTCATTCCGTTTGCATGGCTAAGAGCCAAAGGAAAACCCATTAAATATGCTGTAATTAAAACCCTTAATGTGAGTCTAAATTTAGGCTTAAACATATTCTTTTTACTCTACCTCAAAGAATGGAGCAAAAAGTTTTCGGTGCTAGAGTCTATTTATATGGAAGATTACGAGGTGAATTACATTTTTATTTCGCTGTTCATTTCAAGCGCACTGACTTTATTGCTTTTGGCTGAATTTTTTAAGCAAGTGGAATTCCAATTCAACAAACAACTTTGGAAGCGTATGATGAATTACGCTTTACCCGTTTTAGTGGCAGGAGTAGCGTATAGCATTAATGAAGTACTAGACCGAATTTTACTAGAGCGTTTGCTTCCGCAGGACATTGCTAAAGAGCAAGTGGGGATTTACTCCGCTTGTTACAAATTAGGAATGTTTATGACGCTTTTTGGAACGGCTTTTCGCTTAGGGGTAGAACCCTTCTTTTTTAGTCATGCAAAATCGGCCAACCCCACCAAAGCTTATGCAGTTATTACAAAATATTATTCCATTTTAGGGGGACTCATTTTATTGGTAGTCTTGGTTTTTGCCGATCTTTTTAAAGTAATTTTAATTCGTGATGAAAGTTATTACGATGCTATGGATATTGTGCCAGTAATTTTGCTGGCCAATTTATTTTTAGGATTGTACCACAATCTTTCGGTTTGGTATAAAGTCACCGATCGCACTAAATTTGGAGCTTATATTTCAAGTTTAGGCGCTGTAGTTACTATAGTTATTAATTTAACTTTGATTCCCATTTATGGCTATTACGCTTCAGCCGGAGCTACTTTGCTAGCTTACTTTTTAATGATGTTGTTGTCGTATCTCTTCGGTCAGAAATATTACAAAATCCCTTATTCAATGTCAAAAATTAGTTTATATTTATTGGTAGCTGTTGGATTTTCGGCAGTAGCATTTTACGGATTTAGAGGAAATTATGCGGTAGGTACGCTACTTATTTTGATATTTGCAACAATTATTTATAGGGGCGAAAAAGCTGAACTAAATCAGTTATTGAAGCCATCAAACAATCAAAATTCAGATGAAACACGGACTTAAAAATTTTGGACAAGTACAAGAATGATTATACGTGTTGCATTTGACATTTAGAAAATAATAGAAATATACAAATGAAAGTAAAACTAATTAATAGGTCAGATAATACGCTACCGGCTTACGAAACTGAGCTTTCGGCAGGAGTAGATTTACGTGCTCAAGTAGAAGCGCCCATAACTTTAAAACCAATGGAGCGAAAACTAATAAAAACAGGATTGTTTATTGAATTGCCTAAAGGTACTGAAGCTCAAGTTAGGCCCCGAAGTGGATTAGCGTTGAAAAAAGGCATTAGTGTACTTAATTCGCCAGGTACAATTGATGCCGATTACCGAGGGGAAATAGGTGTGATTTTGATTAATCTCTCTAATGAAGCCTTTGAAGTTAACCAAGGCGACCGCATTGCTCAGCTTGTTTTTACCCAGTACCAACAAGCCGAATTTATTGAAGTAGAACAGCTTTCAGAAACCCAACGCGGTGAAGGTGGTTTTGGAAGTACAGGAAAATAAACCATATATTATAAAAATAAAGAAATGAAGATTATTGTACCCATGGCCGGAAGAGGCTCACGTTTAAGACCACATACACTAACCGTTCCTAAACCGCTTATTCCTATTGCAGGAAAGCCAATTGTGCAACGATTAGTTGAAGATATTGCACAAGTTTTAAACGAACCTATAGAAGAAGTGGCTTTTATCATTGGAAAAGATTTTGGTAAAGAAATTGAAAATCAACTGGTAAAAGTAGCCGAAAACCTTGGAGCAAAACCCAGTATTTACGTTCAAGACCAACCTTTAGGAACAGGTCACGCCATTATGTGCGCTAAAGAATCCTTAGAAGGATCTGCCGTAGTAGCTTATGCCGATACACTTTTTAAAGCCGATTTCAACTTAGATAAAGATGTCGATGCAGTGATGTGGGTGAAGCAAGTTGAAAATCCAAGTGCTTACGGAGTAGTGAAGTTAAACGAAGCAGGAAATATTACCGATTTAGTTGAAAAACCAAGTGAATTTGTAAGCGATTTAGCTGTTATTGGAATTTACTATTTTAAGGATGTTGGCGTTTTAAAATCCGAATTACAAAACGTATTGGATGAAAATATCATTCGCGGTGGGGAGTATCAAATAAATGACGGTATCGAAAAAATGAAACAAAAAGGAGCCATCTTCAAACCTGGAAAGGTAGATGAGTGGATGGACTGCGGAAACAAAAACGTCACCGTAGAAACCAATTCCAGAATGTTAGGGTTTTTGCATCAAGAGCAAGCAGAAGGATTAGTTTCAAACAATCATACCAACGAAAATTCAGAAATAATTCCTCCGTGTTTTATTGGGGAGAATGTAGTATTAAAAAATGCTACTGTTGGGCCTAATGTTTCCATAGGAAATAACACTGTAGTAGAAAATTCTGCGATTAAAAATTCGTTGATACAAGAAAATAGCCAGATTAAAAATGCAAATTTAGACGAAGCTATGATAGGAAATCACGCTAAATTTGATGGAAAATTTACTAAAATTAGCATTGGTGATTATTCGGTTTTGGAATAGAGTTAGAGGGTAAAAAAGTAATTTTGCTTAAAATTCAATCTTTGGAATCTGTAACAAAGCAAATTCAAGAAACTTATTAATAGTTGAAAATTATATGAATAAAATGAAACCTAAATCACTTTTTTACATCCTTTTTTTTGTTGGGTTGGGGCTAATGGCGCAACCTCAGCAAGACTTGGCAGATACTATTAACCAAGACGATTTAGGTGATGCCTCAGATCAATTTCAGGAGCTTTTCTTTAAAGCTGTAGCCCAACGTGCTATTGAAAACCAAGAAAAAGCAGTTGAATTATTAGACCAGCTTCAAGAAATGAAGGAGGACGAAATGGTGATTTACTTAGAGTTAGGGAAAAACCACCTCGCCTTAAAAAATTATGAAAAAGCAGAAGAAAATTTTTTAACCGCTATTGATTTAGCAGAGGATAATCAAAAATTTCATATTCAAGAGCGTTTGCTGAAGGTTTACGAAGCCCAAAAAGACTACGAAGCGGGAATTGATTTGTTAGAAACCTTGAGCCAAACCGACGTTGGTTACTTAGAGCTGAAGGTAAATTTACACTTGTTTGTGAATCAGTATAAAGAAGCAGAAAAAAGCCTTAATCAATTGGTTGAAGCACGTGGAAATTCTAATCAGCTTTACAACTTACGTGATGTAATTTTTAAGGAATCAAAAGATTATAAGTTGGCTGTAAAATACTACCAAAAACAAATTGAAGAAACTCCTAAAAATCAGGGGATTTATATTCGGTTAATCGGATTTTATCAACTGCAAGGAAAAAGTAAAAAAATAGAAGAAACAGCCCTTCAGTTAGCAGAATTTGCTCCTAATAACCAAGAATTACAAGTTATTTTGAGCCTTTTTTACTTAGCTGAAGGAGAAGTAGATAAAGCTTTTGCTTTTGCAAAGAATGTGGTGAATAACAATCAAATTCCAGAAGAACAAAAAATTCAGGTAATTAGTACTTTTAAGCAAGTAGCTGAAAGTAATCCTGAATTTCGTCCACAGTTAATTCAACTTTTAGATGAAGCTATAGCCGAAGGGAAAAGTTCTGCCAGCAATCGTGAAATGGGAAACTTTCAGCTGAAAAACAATCAGCGAGAAGAAGCTTTAGTCAGTTATAAAAAAGCCTTAGTAGATAAGCCTAACGATTTTAAATTGCTTCAAAAAATTATTCTTTTAGAAATTGATTTGCTAAAATTTGAAGAAGCTGAAAAAACTTCAGAAGAAGCTTTAGATCAATTTCCAGCTCAAGCTGTTTTATATTTATTCAATGGAATTGCCAAAAACAATTTAGGCAAAGCAGAAGAAGCTATTGAAGTTTTGGAAGAAGGTTTAGGCTATTTGTTTGATCAGCCAGAAACAGAAGTAGCCTTCTTTGAACAATTAAGTGAAGCCCACAGCGTTTTAGGTAATGAAAAAGAAGCGCAAAAATTTAAAAATAAAGCCTTAGATGTTAAAAAGTAACTACGTAAAATTTATCCTTCTCCTTCTAGCTATACTAAGTTTAGAAGCTTGTAAAAGTAAAAAGCCAGTAGTTGGTGAAGACTTACGCCCAAGAGCCATAAAAAATGTAATTAATATCCACGAGAAGTCATTTCCAGAATTTGAAACTTTATCGGGAAAAATGAGAGCTTCGGTGGATGGTTTGCGTTTAAGCGAAACCTTAAGTATCACTTATCGAGTAGAAAAAGACAAGCAAATTTGGATGAGTGCCAAAGCCTTTGGTTTAATTACAGTGGGGAAATTATATATCACTCCAAATCGCGTTCAGTTTTACGAAAAAATGAACAATCAGTATTTTGATGGTGATTTTAGTTTAATCAGTAATTTATTAGGCGTTGAGGTTGACTTTCAGCAAGTACAAAGCATTATTTTTGCACAAAGTTTAGTTGCTTTGAATTCTTCCAACTTGAGAGGAGAGTTTGATGCCGATAAGTATGTGTTTAAGAATACCAATCCAAGAGCGCAAGAATTAAGTATGGATATTGATGCTCAACATTTCAGATTAATCAATCAGGAGCTTAATTTTGCTAATAGAGATAGAAATTTACGCATTAGTTATATGGATTTTAAAAACATCAATGAGTCATTCTATCCAGGTGCTATAGAAATTTTTGGGAAAAATGAGGGAGATGAAATGAAAATAAATATTGATGTAAGAAGTATAAATATAGATGAAAGTTTATCTTTCCCCTTTGAAATTCCAAGTAATTATTCAGAAATAAAATTATAATGAAATTTTCTTGCTTACCCAATTTTCTGCTCCTACTTGTTTTGCTTTCCTTTACCTTGGTAAATGCGCAAACCAAAGAACAATTGGAGCAACAAAGAGATGCTATTGAGCAAGAAATGGCCAATTTAGAAAAGATTCTGAGTAAGACTGTTAAAAGCGAAAAATCTGCGCTTCAGAAAGTAGATGAGCTTAACCAGCAAATTAAAAACGTAGAAAAACTAATTCGAATTAATAACCAAGAGGCGAATTTACTCACCAAGAAAATTGACGAAAACACCCAGCAAATTGAACAGCTTAAAAAACAGTTAGCCGATTTAAAAGAGGAGTACGCCAAAATGATTAATAAATCCTACCGAAGTAATTCGCAACAAAATAGAATCATGTTTTTGTTCTCTTCAGAAAGTTTTTTGCAAGCTTACAAGCGTATTCAATACATGAATCAGCATGCCAATTACCGAAAAAAACAAGGTTTAGAAATAGGTAAGCAAACCAAAGAATTAGAACGATTAAACGAAACGCTTTTTGCTCAAAAGAAGGAAAAAGAAACCGTTTTAGAACGCAATCGTAAATCGAAGTCGCAATTGGTAAACAAACAAAAGGAGCAAGAATCACTGTTAGC
>PXFS01000125.1 GCA_003564185.1 Flavobacteriaceae bacterium | reverse complement strand
TGATCATCTACCAGTAAAAAGTTAAGTGTTGGCTTCATTTATGATTGCTTAGCCAAATATAATATATTTTTAAAAAAAACTCTTTTTTAAAACTTCCAATTAGTGGTGATACCTAAAATACTTAAGCTTTATTTTGATTATAGGCCTGAAGCTCCATCAGGCGTTTTACATATTTGCCAATAACATCAAACTCCAAATTAACTTCATCTCCTTTTTGAAGATTTCTAAATGTGGTATGTTGGTAAGTGAATGGGATAATGGCTACGCTAAATTCATGAAGCTGACTATTTACCACTGTAAGGCTTACCCCATTAACAGTGATGCTTCCTTTTTCTATGGTTACATTTTCTTGTGTGGGATTGTACGAAAAAGTAAAAATCCAACTGCCGTCTTTTTCTTCTCTGTGAATACAGGTGGCTGTTTGGTCTACATGACCTTGTACAATATGGCCGTCAAGGTGTGCATTCATTTTCATGCCGCGTTCAAGGTTTACGGGATCATCTTTTTGAAGTTTTCCAAGTGCCGTTTTATCTAAAGTTTCCTGTATAGCTGTCACTTTATAAATATGGTCAGATATTTCTACTACGGTAAGACAAACTCCATTATGCGCAACACTTTGATCAATTTTAAGTTGCGGTGTGAAATTGGCTTCTACATAAAAGTGAATGTTTTCTCCTTCTTTTAAAATTTTTCTGATATGTCCTATTTCTTCTATGATTCCTGTAAACATTGTTGTAGAATATTTAATTACCTTTGCAAAAATAGATGTTTTTTAGAGGGGCTCGGGCTTCTTATCATAACTTTATCTATTTTCAAATTAAATTCAGTATTCATGAGCGAAACAAAACGAGTTAAAGTAGGCATTAGCATAGGCGATTTAAATGGAATTGGACCAGAGATTGTTTTAAAGACTTTTGAAGACCCAAGAATGATGGAGTTGTGTACGCCTGTAATTTTTGCTAATGTAAAAATGCTTTCGTTTTTTAAGAAACACTTCAATTTAGAGAACAAATTTTTTACCGCACCTCATTCTGAAAAGGTGGTAGACGGTAAGTTGAATATTGTAAACGCTTGGAAATCTAATTTTAAAGTGAATTTTGGCGAAGAAGATAAGGTGGCTGGAAAATACGCTGTCCGCTCTATTGAAGTCGCCACTCAGGCTTTAATCAAAAAGCATGTGGATGTATTGGTTACCGCTCCCATCAACAAAAACAGCATACAATCTGAAGAATTCAAATTTCCTGGTCATACAGATTATTTTGCACAGGCCTTGAAAGGCGAAAATATGATGTTTATGGTTTCCGATAAAATTCGCGTTGGTTTACTCACCGATCACGTTCCTGTAAAAGACGTAGCTAGTCACATCACTCCTGAATTAATTGAAAGGAAAGTGGCTATCATGAGCGATTCTCTACGTAAGGATTTTGGTATCAGAAAACCAAGAATTGCCGTGTTAGGGATTAATCCTCATTCGGGAGATAACGGTGTTATTGGTGATGAAGATGAACGTGTATTAAAACCTACTCTGCATAAAATTAATGACAAGCAAGGCGAATTGGTCTTTGGTCCTTATGCAGCAGATAGTTTTTTTGGAAGTAAAAACCATCAAAACTTTGATGCCGTTTTAGCGGCCTATCACGACCAAGGCTTGATTCCTTTTAAGACCTTAAGTTTTGGTAAAGGAGTAAATTATACCGCAGGAATGAACCGAATTAGAACCTCGCCCGACCATGGAACAGCTTTTGATATTGCTGGAAAGGGAGAAGCTGATCATTCCTCCTTTTCAGAAGCGGTTTTTAAAGCTATTGAAATTTTTAAGAACCGTATGGATTATTTAGAAATAACAAAAAACCCATTACCTGTTCAAAGACGCCAAAAAAGTAGAGGTTAAACTTCTTCTTTCTGGCCAAGAAACTTTGGTTTTTTCTTAAATAATAAGTCCAAGACTAATTTTCCTCGGGCCAATTTTTCTCTAAGTTGAGTTTTTAAACCATATTTTTTACTCACATCCTGTGCACAAAAACCGTGTGCTTTTAAATCTATAGATTGCGCAATGCTTATAGCTCTTTGATTGTGAAATTTTTGCGAAATAACAATGACTTCTTCTTGCCCAAATACATATCTTGCTCGATGCATAGAATCTAAGGTCCTGAAGCCTGCATAGTCTAAGACAATATCTTCTTTAGGGATACCTGCATCAATAAGGCTTTGCTGCATGTCTTTTGGTTCGTTGTAGTTTTTAAATCTATTGTCTCCACTTACAATAATTTTTTCAATTTTACCAGCCTTGTATAATGCTACTGCAGCTTGAATACGGTAAGCAAAGTATAGGTTTTGATGACCCGATTTTAAAGTTTTAGAAGTACCTAAAACAAGCCCAACCCTTGTTTTTGGAAGCTCTTCTATGTGGTGGTATAAATGTGGTTTTGCTAAGCTGCTCACATACCAATTACATGCTAGTAAGAAACCTAGCATGGCAAATAAAAAAAACAAAAAGCTATAAATAATTTTTTTAAGCACTTTTAATGAGTTCAATTAGCTATAAAAACGTTCTCAAATGTAAATTATTTTTGAAAAACTAACATCTAAATGTTTAGAAGTTTCTCAGTAAAAATTGAATTTTAATGCTTTATATGTGAAGTTAATTTTTTTTCAAATAATATTTTATTTTCCTTCAAGGTTTAAAAAAATTAACTTAGTTTTGATAGTTAGTTGTTTTATTTTGTGTCATTTGAATGCCTATTTTTTAATCTTTTTTGAAAAATAATTATTTTTTTTAAGAGATTAATTTTTGAATTAATATGAAAAACTTTAAATTATAGAAAAAATGAAAAAAATCTATTCGTCTCTTTTGTGTTTATTTTATGTTTTATTTTCATATGCACAAACCAAGGAGACTGAAAAAATTCCGTTGATTAAGATAGATCAAATCAACGAAGAAATACAACCTTTACTTGCAGAAGAAAAGTATGATGAAGTTCTTGCACTACTTGATCAGGTGCATCCTAAGGATTCTGCCTATTGTGGTATATTAACCGCTAAATCATATTTTTTAATAGAGACTGAAGAGTTGGATAAATCTTTAGAGGTGATTAATGAGGGCTTATCAATGAATTGTAGCAAAAAGTCGCAAGCCGGTTTTTATATCAATAAAGGTTTTATTTTAAATTCTAATAAAGAATACCACAAAGCTATAAAGAACTTTGAAGAAGCACTCAAAGAATTTCCCAAAAACCCCTCTATCCATTATAACATAGCTAATACTTATAAAAATTTAGAGAATTATGAAAACAGCTTTGCACATAACAAAAGAGCTGTTCAATACTCACCTGTTATGAGTGATGCACATACCAAGTTGGCAGAGTTGTTGTACGAGTCAGGAGAAACTACATGGGCAGCTATGATCTATGCAGTTTCAATTTTTGTTCAGCCAGAGGAGGAGGATGTGTTAAAGCGTCTTGGTAGGTTGGAGGAATCTGTTTCTTCTAGAAACCCAAATTCTTATGCTAAAAAGAATAATTTTTTTACAGCCAACCAGCAAAACTTTAAAAAATTAGATAAAATTATTAATAACCTTATTGTACTTGACTCTAATTATGAAGTAGATCATGAGTTGCAATATAATTTTGTCAAACAGTTATCTGCTATTTTTAGTGAGCTTGAAGCTGAAAAGCCGAAGAATGATGATTTTCTTCTAAGTGTATATTATGAATTTTTTAAATGGTTAAAACAAGAAGATTATTTTAAAGAATTTATAGATGTATTGAGTTTATCGATAAGTGATGAAGATGTTCAAAAGTACCTTGGGAAACAACTAAAAGGACTTAAAGATTTTTATCCAAAAGCTTCTAAAAAGTACTTTGATCTTGTAAGGTATACTAATGATGAGATAGATAATGTTGAGGATGGTGCTCAACCAATTTACGATTATGAAAATCAAGTGGTGAGTGCAATTACTTCAATAAAGGATGGAGAATTTCATGGCCCTACAAAAACATTTACTTCAAGTGGCTTTATAAAGGCAGAAGGTAATGTAGATAAGGGTGAGCGTACCGGTGAATGGAAGTTTTATGAAGATGGAAAAATTTCAGAAATTTCAACTTTCGATTTAACAACCAAAGAGACGGATGTGATAGGATTTTGGAATTCGGGTATTGTTAATTACGAATATAAATTGAAAGACGGGCAAGCGCACGGAATTTATAAAGAGTATCTTCCATTGGGTGCCTTGTATGAACAAAAAGAATATGATTTGGGCACTCAAGTCAACAAACAATTAAATTATTTCAAGACAGGAGAAGATTTCTTAGAATTTGATTATAGCATAAAAGATGGTGATTTAAATGGAGAAACTTTAGAATATTATTCAGATGGAGAACTTTATGCTAAAACACTTTATGAAAATGGTAAAAAACACGGTAAAGAAACAAATTATTACTACGATGGTAGTTTAATGAGTGAATTGAATTTTGTAGATGGTGAAATGCAGGGAGAATACAAAGCTTATTACTTAAATGGTCAAGTCCGTGAACAGGGGTATTTTGAAAACGACCAAAGAGAAGGTGTTTGGCGAAATTATAACGAAGACGGTGAAATAGAAGAAGAAACTTCTTATCGTAAAGGTGAAATTGATGGGATTTATAAAGATTTTTATAAAGGAAAATTGATTGAGGAGATTACATTTAAAAATGGAGTTCTCAAAGATTTTACCGCCTATGACCAAGATCAAAATATCATTGTGACTTCAAAAAAGAAAAAAGGTGAAGTATACTACCAAAAATATGATAGTAACGGGGTGTTAAGAAATGAAGGAAATTATGATGTAAAAGGGGGTAAGTATGGCGAATGGAAAGAGTACCATTTAAATGGAACATTGGCAAGTGTAGGAAACTATGAAGATGATTCTCCTGTAGGTGAATTTACCTTGTACCATTCAGATGGAGAAAGTATTTCAGAAATAAAAAGTTTTAAAGATAATCTTGAACATGGGTATTATCAGTCATTTTACACTGACGGCAGCCTGGCTTCTGAGGGTTGGTTTGTAGAAGGTAATAGAGAGGGGCAATGGAAAGAATATTACATTAACGGTAACTTGAAATCTGATAGTTTTTATGAGGATGGAAAGCTGGAAGCTACTGTTGAACGGTATTCACCAGAAGGCCAAATTTATATTAAACAAAAATTTGATAATAATTGGACAACACAAGAGATTTATTACACTCCAGAAGGAGAACCATTTGATACCATTCAACTAACAACAGCTGAAAAAGATTTGAAAATAACATACAAGTCGCTTTATGAGAGAGAAGGTGGCATGGATGCTGAAGTGATGTTTTCGTATGGAGTTCGAAATGGAGAAAGAAAACAGTATCACCACAATAACCAAATAAAATTCATTTCTAATTACCTTGCAGGCGATTTACATGGAGAAGTCAATGAATTTTATTTAGAGGGTGAAAAAAAATCCGAACAAAATTACCTCTTTGGTAACCTTCATGGTGATATTAAAACATATTACAAAAATGGAAATAAAAACCGCGAAGCTTATTTTGAGTTTGGTGTGCAAAAAGGAGAATATGTAGATTACCATGAAAATGGTGAAATTGATGAAAAAGGCTATTTTAATAATGGCTCAAGAGATGGAAGGGTGGAGTATTATTCAATGAAAGGCAATCTTGAATTGGTACTTTTCTATGCTGAAGACTACCTAATAGCTTATGCTTATCTAGATGAAAAAGGAGAAGAAGTTTCGCCAATAAAAATTGAAAACGATACAAAAGTTGAAGCCTATTTTTCAAATGGTCAAGTGAGTCGTTCATTTCAAGTTGTTAATGGCTTGTATCATGGTGAGTACAAGCAGTTTTATGAAGATGGCCAGCTGCTTAGACAAGCAGACTATATAAACGGTCAACTGTATGGAGAACTTGTAGAGTTTTATCCGGATGGTCAATTAAAACGAAAAGGAGATGTGTATAATGGAGATTGGGAAGGTGAATTGAAATATTATTACCCCAATGGTAATTTAAAGCGACTTTTAACTATGAAAAGCGACTTAAATGAGGGTGTTTCAAAGTATTACAATGCAGACGGAAGTTTAGAAGAAACCAGATATTATTTTAACAATGAAGTTTATAAAATTGAAACAAACTAAATATATCATACTAATGCTCTTTGGATGTGCATGTTTTGCACAAGAATTTTCTGAAGAATATAGTTTTTATAAAACACAGTTTAATGATCAGCCAGTCGTAGATCTAAAGGATCATCAGTTTTTAGAAATTAGGATCAAAGACAATGATGTTCTAATTCAATATGACGACTATTCAGAAATGATGTACTTAGACCGTAGGGCAAAATTTAATACCGAATCGTCTATTGAATACAGTTTTTTTAGTCAATTAAAAGATATTGAAGCTTATAGCTTAAGTTTTGAAAGAGGTAAGTACAGGAAAAATAAAGTGAGTGACTTTCAGGAAAGTGATGTAACTAGCCGTACATTTTATGATGATATAAAAGAGGTGAAGTTTATTTACCCTAAATTAAACGAAGGTGCAAAGTCTGTATTAAGCTATTCTAAGGACATAAAAGATCCTCGATTCTTACCCGCTTCATTATTTGGCTCAAATTACCCATTAATGAATAAAAAACTTGAAGTCACTGTTTATGATGGTGTTGAGGTAGATTTTATTACTTTTCATACGGGGTCAATTGATATTGATTATTCAGTTAAAAGCAAACGTAAAAAAACCATTCACACTTGGGAGGCAAAAAATATTCCTGCTTTTGAAGACCAGCTAGGAAGTATTTCATTTAAGGAGTATGTGCCTCACATCATTCCAATTATTAAGAGTTATCAGGTTGATGGTGAACCTGTCAAAGTTTTAGGAGAAACGCAAGACCTGTACAATTGGTATGCAAGTTTGTTACAGAACTTAAATCAAACTCCACTAAACGAAGACCTTAATAGGATTGTAAATGACATCACAGCTAATGCAACCTCCGATTTAGAAAAGGTAAAAGCAGTCTATTATTGGACACAGCAGAATATTAAATACCTAGATGTTGAATATGGCTTAGGTGGATTTATTCCACGAGAAGCCAATCAAGTTTTTGAGCAAAAATACGGCGATTGTAAAGACAACTCAAGCCTTATGAAAGCTATGCTTGAAGAGTTAGGAATTCAAACTTTTATTACTTGGGTAGGCACAAGAAAACTTCCTTATACCTATGATGAGTTACCTACCCCTATGGTAGATAATCATATGATTTTAACTTATTGGGATCAACCTAATGACAAGTATTATTACTTGGATGCTACAGGAAGATACCTAGATTTCAACTTGCCGTCCTCATTTATTCAAGGAAAACAAGTCATGATGGCAATTGACGATAATACATACAAATTAAATTATGTCCCTTATGTTGAGCCAGAGGAAAATAACATTACTGAATTAAACGAATTTTCTATTGAATCATTAAACTTGGTGGGTACTACCACTATTCATTTATCAGGCTATGAAAAAATCAATGCTTTAAATAGATTAGAAAATCGTAAAAAGGATAAGAAAATCGATTTTTATAGAAATCGATTTTCAAAAGGTTCAAAGCAATACGTTATTAGTAACCTCAATGAAATCAGTACATTTAATTATGACCAAGACATGCAATTTTCATTTGATTTCGAAATGATGAATTACGTACAACAAATAGATGATCAATTTTACGTTAATTTAAACTTTAAAGATAATACCAGTGGTTATTATTTTGAAAGAATCAATGAACAAGATATAGAAATCAAACACAAAAGGAGTGAGTTGACTGTAAACAAGCTCAAAATTACAGAGGGTTTTAGCGTTATGTATATCCCAGAAAACCATTTTGAAAATAATCCTTTTTTTGATTTGAAAATTACTTACCAAATTGAAGACGGAGTACTCATTTACACAAAAGATTTTAAGTTTAAAAAAAACAGAATACTTAAAGATGAGCAAGAAGAATTAAAAGAATTAATTAAGGAAAATAGACGCGTTTTAAGAGAATCAATTGCACTACAAAAAGAAAAATTATGAAATACATTATTTTACTACTAATAGGATTAGTGACCATTCAAGAATTTCAAGCACAAGAGTACAAGTCATTTAGTTGGACTGAAGACCCTTCAGAATTTATGGAAGATAGTTTTGATGAGCAATCAAGCGTTTTTGTCTTAAGGAAAGAACATGTTGAGTTGGTAGAAGGCGAAAACTCTGGAATAGAACAGTTTAATTTAACCCACCGCATTTACTTTCTTAATTCGGATGAAAGTATAGAAAGGTATAATCGTGTTTATATCCCCATAGCACCTCAACGAGAGCTGATAGCTAATAAAGCGCGAGTAATTTCTCCAACAGGCAAAATAATGGAACTTGATGAAAGTAAAATTATTGAAGCTGTGGATGAAGAAACAAAAAGAAAGCTGAAGTATTTCGCATTTGAAGGGATAGAAAAAGGAAGCTATATTGAATATTATCACATCATGCGTATGAGCCCCCAAGCGTTTGGAAGAAGAATTGACTTTCAGCACTCAATGCCAGTAAGAAAGGCTATTTTCCAGCTTAAAACACCAAGCCCATTAGAATTTAAATTCAAATCCTACAATGGTTTAAATGAAGTTAATGTTGAAGATGTTGATAATCATACTATTTACAGTGTAAAGAGCGAAGATATACCTCAAATGCCAGATGAAGAGCTCTCTACACCGCGTACGCATCTTCAATTTCTGATTTATGCAATAGATAACAACAATTACAACAATTCTAAAGACTTGAGTTCATATAGCAGTGTAGCTAAAAATATACACAATTACTTAAATCAAGAACTTTCAAAAAAACAACAAAAAAAACTTGATAAAATTTTTAAATCTTTGAAGTTAGATCAGTTTGATGAGTTAGGTGATCAAGTAATGGCTATAGAAAATTACATTAAAAGAAATTATTATATGGCAGAATCTGGAAATCCAGATTTAACTGATTTCGATTTTATTCTTGAAAACCAAGTAGCTAATGACCGTGGTGTTATGTTGTTGTACATGAAGTTGTTAGAGCTTAGTGATATAGATGCTACACCTGTCATTACAAGTAATAGAGAGGAGTTTGTTTTTGACCCAGAATTTGAGGCCCATAATTATCTTCAGAAATTTTTAATTCTAATTGATGATGCTAATGCTTATGTGGCTCCAGAAAATGCCAATGCCAGATATCCATTTATTCCTTCTGAATTTGCAGATAACTACGGTCTTTTTTTAAGAAAATTGAAAGTGGGCGATTTTGTTTCAGCTTCCTCGGAAGTAGATTTTATAGCTGCTTTAGAGGCTGAAAAAAATATTGATAAAATAAGGGCTAATGTGAGTTTTGATGACGAAAATCCTACGTTATTGCATATCGATTACTTGAAAAGTTGGACAGGATATGGAGCTGTAATATTTCACCCTTTCATTGATTTAATTGATACTGAAAACAGAAAAGACATTACCCGAAGCTATGCAGAAACAATTGTTGAAAATTTAACCATAGTAAATTGGGACATAAAAAATGATCAACCCGAACTTTTTGCTAAAGAACCACTTGTTTTTGATTATCAATTATTAACCGATGAATTGGTAACTCAAGCTGGACCAAACTTAGTATTTAATGTTGGTTTGTTAATTGGAAGACAGGTTGAAATGTATCAAGAGAAAAAAAGAAGCTTGCCAGTAGAGGGACAGAATAATAGAATATATGATCGTGTGGTTAAGGTAAATTTACCAGATGGTTACGAAGTGCAAAATCTTGACGACCTTAATATTAAAGAAACCGCAGCCATTAATGGAAATGAGGTAATGTTGTTTCATTCTTACTACACCTTAGAGGATAATGTGCTCACTGTTCATGCGGATGAATTTTATAAAGAAACGGTTATTCCTGTTGAACACTTTGAAGATTATAGAAGAGTCATCAATTCAGCTGCAGATTTTAATAGTGTTAATTTAGTTTTGAAACCTATGTAATAAATGCACATTAAATGTTGTGTAATAAATTTGTCACTCAGTCTGTTGTAATTTGTAATTAATTTGTATATTTGCAGGCTCGAATTTGATGTTGTGAAGAAGGAATTTAAAATATATGCAATACCCTTTGTAGGGCTTAAGATTGGGAAGCACGAATTTGAGTTTGAAATAGATAATAAGTTCTTTTCGCTTTTTGATTATACTGAGTTCAATGATGCTCACATTAATGTAGCTTTAGTGTTGACCAAAAAAGCTAATTTGTTAGAATTAGATTTTTTAGTACAAGGTAAAGTTAATGTTGATTGTGATGTCACTATGGAATCCTTTGATTTACCAATTGAAAATCAATTACAAATAGTGGTAAAGTTTGGGCAAGACTATGAAGAAGTAAATGAAGAATTAATCATACTTCCTCATGGTGAACATCAGGTAGAAGTGCAGCAATACATTTATGAAGCTGTAGTGCTATCTTTGCCTGCCAAGCGCGTGCATCCTGGAGTTGAAGATGGTAGCTTAGATTCCCCAATTTTAGCTAAATTGGAAGAATTGCAGCCCACAGAATTAAGTGAAGAAGAATTTGAAAATGAAGATGAAATAGACCCACGTTGGGATAAGTTAAAAGATTTACTAAAAGATAAATAAGTATTGAGCAATGGCACATCCAAAGAGAAAAATATCAAAAACTAGAAGAGATAAGAGGAGAACGCACTATAAAGCAAAAGCTCCGCAAATCGCTACCGATCCAACTACAGGTGAGGCTCATGTATTTCACAGAGCACACTGGAGCGAAGGTAAATTGTTTTACAAAGGTGAAGTAGTAATTGATAAGTCTGAAGACGAAATTGAAATAGAAGACTAAATTCAATTTCATCTAATTCATACTAAAAGAACCATTCTTTTTAATAAGAATAGGTTCTTTTTGTGTTTCTAATTTTGACTCTGTTTTAGGATTAATATATTGGTATAATTCAGTTAATTTCTTCGTTTGCTACTTAATTAGCTTGTACTTTTGTTCCAAATTTTTATTGCAATGACAAGACTAAGTGTAAATATCAATAAAATAGCTACATTAAGAAATGCTAGAGGGGGAAATGTGCCCGATCCAATTCTAGCAGCTCAAAAAATTGAATCTTTTGGAGCGCAAGGAATTACTGTTCACCCCAGGCCTGATGAGAGACATATTCGTTATGCTGATGTTGACCAACTTTCTAAAATTGTTCAAACCGAATTTAATACTGAAGGTAATCCTATGGATAATTTCAAAGATTTGGTGTTTAGAAATCAACCTACACAAGTTACTTTAGTTCCTGATTCAACCGAAGTTTTGACCTCTAATGCTGGCTGGGATACACAAAAGCATCAATCCTATTTAAAGGATGTAATAGCTGAATTTCAGTCCAAAGGAATTCGAACTTCAATTTTTGTAGATCCCGATGTAAAAATGATTGAAGGTGCTAAGGCAACCGGTACAGATCGAATTGAATTATATACAGAAGCTTATGCTGTTGGTTTCTCTCAAGGGAAAAAAGAACAGGCAATACAGCCGTACATAGAATGTGCTGAATTGGCACATCAGTTAGGCTTGGGAATTAATGCTGGCCATGATTTGTCACTAGATAATATTCGTTTTTTTAAAGAAAAGATCCCTCACTTGGCAGAAGTTTCTATTGGTCATGCATTAATTGCAGAAGCTTTGTATCTAGGATTAGAAACTGTTGTTTCTAATTACTTGAAATTATTAAACCAATAAAATTAAAGCTATGAAATTACATTCAAAAATTATAGGAGAGGGTACTCCCTTATTCATATTACACGGATTTCTAGGAATGGGTGATAACTGGAAAACCTTGGCTAAGGAATTTGCTGAATTGGGTTTTGAAGTTCATCTAATTGATCAGCGTAATCACGGTAGGAGTCCACACGCTAACGAATTCAGCTATGAGTTAATGGCGGAGGATATCAACAACTACATGCAGCAAAATGAAATCCCTGAGGCTATTTTATTAGGCCATTCCATGGGAGGAAAAAATGTCATGTTATTTGCTTCAAAATATCCAGAAAAAGTTGATGACTTAATTGTAGTAGATATTGCACCTAAATACTACAAACCTCATCATCAAACCATCCTAGAGGGACTTACAAAGTTAAATGAAAGTCAATTGGATTCCAGAGGAAAAGCGGATGAAGTTTTAAAAGAGTACATTTCAGAATGGGGTATTAGACAGTTTTTATTAAAAAACTTATACTGGAAAGAAAAAAATCAACTTAGCTTAAGAATGAATTTAGAGGCATTGAAAAACAATATTGATGAAATTGGAAAGCCTCTACCAGAAAATGCTGTATTTGAAGCATCCACTTTATTTATAAGTGGCTCCAATTCCAATTACATTCAAGGAGAACAAGATAAAGAATTGATAAGGAAACATTTCCCTAAAGCGCAAGTTGTTACTATTAAGGGAGCAGGGCATTGGGTGCATGCTGAAAAAAAAGAAGAGTTTTTTACCACAGTAAAAAAATATTTGACCTAGACTTCATAAAACTAAAATCAAATTTCTTAATCTATAATTTTTGAAATAAACTTGTTTTATTTATTGATTTGCTAATTCAACTTAAGTTCGCATCAATCCAAATAGTAAATCATCAATTTTCAATAAAATTTACTATGTACGCATAATATTTTTATTTTTTAGTTGCTTACTTCTCATTTTATGCTATTTTTGAGAATGATAATAAGAAAACTTAAATTAAAACAGATTTTTATATGAAAAAGTTATTACTCAGTTTGGGCTTGCTTTTGAGTTTTTATTCCGTTTATGCGGGAGGTTACCGTGTAGCCACTCAAGGTCAGCGTGCATTAGCAATGGGTCACTCAGGCGTGGCTGTTGTGAATAGTGCAGAAACCGCATTTTTTAATCCAGCGGGACTTATATTATTAGAAAATGATTTAAATATTTCAGCAGGTGTTACAGGTGTATTCAATAGTACATCATGGCAAAACCCTGCTACAGGTCAGTTTTCTTCAACCGAAAGAAACGTAAGTACTCCTTTTTATTTGTATGCTTCTTACCGTATTAATGAGTGGTTGGCTGCTGGTTTAAGTGTTTATACTCCTTATGGTAGTAGAGTAGAATGGGAAAGGGATTGGCCAGGTTCTCACTTGGTTAATGAAATTGCTTTACAGGCCATATTTATACAGCCTTTAGTTTCTCTAAAAGTTAATGATTACATCAGTGTTGGAGGGGGCCCAATATTTGTTACTGGAAGTGTAGACTTCAATAGAAATCTTACTAGAAGTTTAGTAGATGAAGCAGGTAACCGAGCCAATGTTGAAATAAACGACTCAGGAATAACAAATTGGGGTTGGAGCGCTAGTGTAATGTTCACGCCTACAGAAGAGTTGAAGGTGGGCTTTAATTATCGCTCAGAAATTATGATGAATGCAAGAGGTGGAGATGCTACCTTTAGCAATGTGCCTAACTCACCATTAGTTCCAGCGGAAAATGGAGTTATTCCATTTAATGCTTCATTGCCCTTACCAGCAGAATGGTCATTAGGAGTTTCTTATGAGTTCTCTGAAAAATTCATGGCAACTGTACAAGTCGATAGAACACTTTGGGGAGTGTATGAGTCCTTAGATATCAGTTTCCCAGGTTCTGATATACCAGATGCTATCAACCCAAGAAATTATGAAGATTCTTCTATTATTCGTGTGGGTGGTCAATACAAAGCAAGTGATCAATGGACCATAAGAGCAGGATATTACTTTGATGAATCGCCTGTACAGTCAGGCTTATTTTCCCCAGAAACACCAAGAAACGACGGTCATGGTTTTACAGGAGGTTTTTCGTTTGAAATCAATGACAAACTTGCTATTGATGCTGCTTTCTTATTTTTACGATTTAGCGAAGTGGATGAATCTTATGATGCTTATGTAGAAGATGGAGTTGAAGTGCCTTTTGAAGGAACTTTTAAATCAAATGCTTTCTTGCCTGGTATTGGAATTACTTACAAACTTTAAACTTGAAATCAAATGAAAAAATATATAAAATACTTAGCCGTAGCATCGCTTGTTTTTACAAGTTGTGATCCTGAATTTAATGATTCTGTGGAGAGTGGTGATTTTTACACTGCTGGAGAAGCTGATTTCTCAAATTTTGTAAGCGTAGGAAATTCGCTTACAGCTGGATTTGCTGATAATGCACTTTATATTGAAGGGCAGAAAAATTCATTTCCCAACATTATGGCTCAACAATTTAAACGAGTTGGAGGTGGGAGCTTTGAGCAACCTTTAATGAGTGACAATCTTGGAGGATTGCTATTAAATGGAAATCAAATTATGGATACACGGTTAGTCTTACGTGTTGATGAACAAGGAAACCCTGGACCAAGCAACTTATCGGGTACACCAACAACCGAAGTTACCAACTCTGTTCACGGTGGACAATTAAACAACTTTGGAGTACCTGGGGCAAAAAGCTTTCACTTAGTGGCACCAGGATATGGTAATGTAGCTGGTATACAAGCAGGTGCTGCTAACCCTTATTTTGTAAGATTTGCTAGTTCTGATGAGGCAACTGTGCTAGGTGATGCAATGGAGCAAAATCCAAGCTTTTTTAGCCTTTGGATTGGTAATAATGATATTTTAGGTTATGCTACTTCAGGTGGTGTTGGTGTAAATCAGCAAGGTAATGTCGATCCTGAAGACTATGGGCCAAATGACATTACAGATATTAATGTATTCGGAAGTGTTCTTTCTACCTTAACAGAAACCATAGCATCATCAACTTCAGGAGGTGTAATCTTTAATTTGCCAGATGTTACCAACATTCCTTTCTTTACTACAGTACCTCATAATCCAGTTCCTTTAAGTGAAGACTTGGCTGTTATTTTAGGGGCAAATTTCTCTGCTTATAATGAACAAATTTTGCCAGGCCTTGTGCAACAGGGCGTAATAACTCAAGAAGAGGCAAGCCTTAGGCAAGTAAATTTTAGTTCAGGTGAAGGAAATGCTGTAACTATTGTTGATGAAGACTTAACAGATTTGACTAATATTTTGCAAGGCCCTCCATTTAACCTTTCGCAGCAGCAAGCTCAGACTTTGGGACAATTAAGACAAGCTAACGAAAATGACTTAATTGTATTACCTGCAGCAAATTTTATTGGATCACAGGTAGAAGGTGGTGGCTCTACAGCTGTAAATGGTGTGAGTGTTCCTCTTGGAGATCAATGGGTATTAACACCTACTGAACAAGCAGAGATTGAGCAGGCTAGAGTAGCTTATAATAGTATTATTCAATCTTTAGCTAATGAATATGATTTGGCTTTTGTAGATGTGGATCAATTGCTACAGGAAGTAGCAGAAGGATTACCTACAGATTCTGGTGTATTGACTTCAGAATTTGCTGCTGGTGGAGCTTTTTCTTTAGATGGCGTGCATTTAACCCCAAGAGGTTATGCGGTAGTTGCTAATAGAGCTATTGATGCCATTAATGAAAAGTATGGTTCTTCAGTTCCAAATGTAAATCCGGGCGATTTTAGAACTGTTCAACCAAGTAATAACTAATAGCTGGCTTTAACCAGAATAAAATTGCAAGTCGTCTTTTAACTTCCTACTTTTGTAAAGTTGAAAGACGATTTTTTTTCTTAAAACTTAACCTATGAAAGTATTAATTCAACTTGTTGTTACAGCTATATTTGTTGTCACTTTAGCTACAATTCTACCTGGTGTATATGTAGACACCTTTATGACCTCTTTTGTGGTTGCAGCTTTATTGGCCTTATTAAACATATTTGTTAAGCCAATTTTAGTAATCTTTACGCTGCCAGTAACTGTGCTTACCTTTGGTCTTTTTCTCCTAGTTATAAATGCTGCAATTATTTTGATGTGTGATGCATTAGTTGATGGCTTTACTGTAAATGGCTTTTGGTGGGCTTTATTATTTAGTGTTTTATTGTCATTTATTCAGTCGTTGGTAAGGTCTGGAGCCAATAAAATGGATCAGCAAAATCTGAATCACTAGTAAATTATTATTCAATTGTTTTGATTCGGATAAGTTACTCCATTTTTAGGACTTCTTTAAGTTGTATGTCATTTAC
>PXFS01000091.1 GCA_003564185.1 Flavobacteriaceae bacterium | reverse complement strand
TAAATCGCTGAATACGTCTATAACTACTAGAAGCATCGACACAGGTGTCAAATCCTGCTGCAAGTTTCACAAAGTTGACAGACTTCACCTTGCATAGAGCTGTGATAAACAAACAGATAAGTATCCTAGCTAAGTTAAGATTATCGCTAAAATGAGCTTTAAATAGCGTTAATAATTGTGTATCTTTGTTACTTATACTGGAGTTCTTTTCTAAAGCCATTACGTGAGAATAATTCTTTAATATACTGAAATTCAGTATATTAACCAAACAAAAACGGATAAAAATTTAACTTATTTTACTGATCTTTAGTATGTTAAGTGATTTTTGTCGTGTACTAAAAAAAATATTATATTGTTCAAAATTTTAATTTTATGAAAAACTTAATTTTTATCTTTTCGTTATTAGTAGTTGTAATAATTACCACATCATGTAGCAGTGACGATGATCAAGTTGAAGTTGAACTTGATTTACCTGAAAACCATATTGTAATTAACAATGAGGTTTTTGAGCTTAAATCAGGAATTATGATTAACCATGGAAATATAATTGGAGATCATTACAACTTTGATATTTCTTTATTTGACCAAGCTTTTGATCCTTCTCAAGGAAATAATGCCTTTGGTGGAAATAATTTTACAGGAATTACCTTTGAACTTTTTTCAACTAAACAAACTAATATTAAAGAAGGTCTTTACACTTATAGCCAGAATAGAGGGTCAGCAAGTACGTTTACTATTGCTGAAGTAGTTGATGATTGTGTATATCCATCTAACTCTAATAATTGCAGCAATACATACACTGTTAATTCTGGTTCATTTACTGTTAATTTAGCTTCAGATACCTTCGAATTAGAATTTAATGTAGATATTTCAGGAAGTGGTTACGCATATGGGAAATATAGCGGTGTATTATTAAGAAATGATACAGGCAGGAATACCACAAGGAATAATTTAATAATTCACTCAATTAATAAGGAGCTTGCTGAATAATACAATAAGTAAGTTTCCTCTTAATTGAATTAATTTATTCCTTTAAACGCTTTTTAATCCATCACTATTTTTTTGCTTGACTGTATAATTGGCTTATTTCAGCTCTATCACCAAATCGTCTGCGTAAACCATTTCATTAGCAGACAGATGAATTTTCTTTACCTTTCCTGAAGCATTGGCGGTAATTGTGGTTTCCATCTTCATAGCTTCAATAACAAATAAGGCTTGATTTTTCTTAATTGAATCGCCCTCCTTTACTAAAACTTCAGTTAATGAACCTTGCATAGGTGCACCCACATGTTTATTATTTTCCTTATCTATCTTTTGGTGTTGTACATTTTCTACTTTTACACTTTCATCACGAACTAAAACTGTTCTTGTTTGGCCATTAACTTTAAAAAACAAAGTTTTCATACCTTCTTCATTGATTTCTCCAAATGAAACAAAAGTGATTAAAAGCGTTTTCCCTTGATCTAATTCAACTACAATTTCTTCCCCTGGCTCCATTCCATAGAAAAAATTTTTGGTTGGAATTTCAGCAACATTTCCATATTCAAGATGATGCTGGTAAGCCTCTTCAAAAACTTTAGGATATAGTTTATAAGATAAAAAATCAGTAATTTCAAGTTTTCTATCAAAACCATTCTTAAATTTTTTACGAAAAAGTCTCATCTCTTTTTTAAAATCAACTGACTCTAAATGTGCATTGGGTCTATCTGTATATGGTTTTTCATCACGTAAAATTAATTGCTGAATTTTTTCTGGAAAACCGCCAACAGGCTGTCCTAAATCACCTTTAAAGAAGCTTTTTACAGATTGTGGAAAACTTAATGTATCTCCTTTTTCTAGAACATCTTCAATACATAGATTATTACTGACTAAATATTGTGCCATATCCCCTACTACTTTTGAGCTTGGAGTAACTTTAATAATATCTCCAAACAACTGATTAACTTGGGCATACATAGCTGTTATTTCATGAAAACGATCGGCTAGCCCAAGCGATTCAGCCTGAGGTTTTAAGTTAGAATATTGACCGCCAGGAATCTCGTGTTTATAGACTTCTCCTGAACCCGATTTTAATCCTGATTCAAAAGGATAATAGTAGGTTCTTACTTGTTCCCAATAAATGGAATAATCATTTAGACTTTCAAGGTTCAATTTATTTTCTCTTGGGTGATATTTCATCACCTCAGCAAAAGCGTTAAAATTAGGTTGTGAAGTTAGCCCTGACATACCTCCTAATGCAACATCAATAACATCTACTCCTGCATCTACAGCTTCTAAATAAGTTGAAGATTGCATGGAAGAGGTGTCATGCGTATGCAAATGAATAGGTAGATTCACTTCAGCTTTTAAGGCTGTTATTAATTCTTTAGCTGCCTTGGGCTTTAATAAACCAGCCATATCTTTAATGGCAAGGATATGAGCACCCGCATTTTCTAAATCTTTTGCTAACTGAAGATAATAAGCTAAATTATATTTTTTTCTGCTAGGGTCTAATATGTCTCCTGTATAACACATAGCTGCTTCAGCAAGACCTTTGGTGTTTTTTCTTACATGTTCAATACAAGGCGCAATGGACTTCATCCAATTTTGTGAGTCAAAAATTCTGAAAATATCCACACCATTTTCCCAAGATTCAATGACAAATTTTTCAATTAAATTGTCAGGATAGGCAGTATAACCTACAGCGTTGGAACCACGAAGTAACATTTGAAGCAAGATATTAGGTGCGGCCTTCCGTATTCTTCTTAAGCGTTCCCAAGGATTTTCTTTTAAGAAGCGCATACAAACATCAAAGGTTGCTCCTCCCCAAACTTCCATACTGAAAATTTCAGGATGTTGAAGAGCAAAATTTTCGGTGACCTTCATCATATCATAGGTACGCATACGTGTTGCTAATAAACTTTGGTGCGCATCACGCAAGGTAGTATCTGTATAATGAATGCATTTTTCTTCTTTCAGCCACTGGGCAAACTTCTCAGGACCTAATTGAATTAGTTTGTTCTTTGTTCCTTTAGGGTGAGGTTTTTTTAAGGAACACTTTGGCACTTGAGGAACTATAAATTTAGAGTTTTCTGATTTTTGTTTAACGTTTTCATTTCCGTTTAAAGTAACATGACCCAAAAAGTTCACTAACTTAGTGGCACGGTTCCTGGGGGCTTCAATTTGAAATAAATGTGGATTATTTTTGATGTAATTGACCGTAACATTTCCATTTCTAAAGTTTTCATCTTTTAAGATATTATCTAAAAATGAAATGTTTGTCTTTACACCTCTAACCCTAAATTCAGCTAAGGCTCTTCTCATTTTTTTACATGCATCCTCCAAACTTCTACCACTAGCAGAAATTTTCACAAGCATAGAATCAAAAAAAGGCGAAATTTTTACCCCTTGGTAAATACTTCCTGCGTCTAAGCGAATTCCAAATCCAGAGGCACTTCGGTAAGTAGTAATAGTTCCGTAATCAGGCTGAAAATCATTAGTTGGATCCTCTGTAGTAATCCTACACTGAACCGCAAAACCGCTTAATTGAAGTTGATTCTGCGCACCAATTGCAATTTCTGGACTTGATAATTGATAGCCCCCAGCCACGTACAATTGTGTTTTAATCAAGTCTACATTGGTAACTACTTCAGTAACCGTGTGTTCTACTTGAATCCTTGGATTAACTTCTATAAAATAGATGCTTCCATCATCATCAACTAAAAACTCTACAGTACCAATATTGTTATAGTCAACTGCTTCACAAATATCAACAGCATAAGTATAAAGTTGATGTTTCACTTTTTCGGAAAGACCAAAAGAGGGAGCAAATTCAATTACTTTTTGGTAACGTCTTTGAACTGAACAATCGCGCTCAAAAAGATGAACTACATTACCATAATTATCAGCTACAATTTGAATTTCAATATGCTTAGGATTTTCAACAAACTTTTCAAGGAAAACAGTTTCATCACCAAAGGCATTTTTGGCTTCTCTTCTTGATTCATTAAAAGCATTTTCTAACTCATCTATAGACCGAAGTACACGCATTCCTCTACCGCCTCCACCAGAAGCAGCTTTCAGCATTAATGGAAAGCCAATTCTATTTGCTTCTTCTTTTGCTACAGTAAGGTTAGTAAGTTCTTTTTGGTTACTCTCAATTATGGGAACTCCTGCTTCTATCGCCACTTTTTTAGCTGTAATTTTATCCCCTAAAGCTTGTAAAACTTCAACTTCAGGACCAACAAAAATGATTCCATTAGCTAAGCAATCTTTAGCAAAATTTGGGTTTTCAGAAAGAAAACCATAACCTGGATGTATGGCATCAACTCCATTTTCTAAAGCTACACGAATTATTTCATTTCCATCTAAATATGGCTTTAAGGGTTCGTTATCACTTCCTATTTGGTAGGATTCATCAGCTTTATATCGGTGTAACGAATAACGGTCTTCAAAGGTGTAAATACCTACTGTTCTGATACCCATTTCGGTACAGGCTCTAAAAATTCTTATGGCAATTTCTCCTCGGTTAGCTACTAATACTTTATTGATGTCCATACAAAATTGTTTCTTTTTATCTTATCACGTGTTTAAAAATATGAAATTAATACCTAGTTTAAGTATGATTTAGAAGTTATATTGTGGGATATAAAATAATTACAGGATTCATTTTATAAGATGCTTATCTTCACATTAATTTTGATTTTTTTAAAAAAATAACTTATTCTGTTGAGATTTCTTAATTTTACTTATTTTGTAGCCAAAAATAATTTCTATGAATTCTACACAACCAAATTTTTCGGTGATTGGAGGTGGCAGTTGGGCAACAGCAATTGTTAAAATGCTTTCTGAAAATCTTGATCAAGTAACTTGGTATATGAGAAATAACCAAGCTATTGATCATATACAAACGCATTCTCATAATCCCAATTATATAAGTTCAGTTGAATTCAATACAGATAAATTAGTTTTAACCAATGACATCAACCAAGCTATTGAACATGCTGATGTTTTAGTTTTTGCTATTCCATCAGCATTTTTGAACGAAGCCCTGAACCAAGTAAAAGTCAATTTTAAAGACAAAATTATCTTTAGTGCTATTAAAGGAATTGTTCCTGAAAGTTACTTAATTGTTGGCGAACATTTTAATGAAAAATACAAAGTCTCATATGATAATATTGGGGTAATCACCGGTCCGTGCCATGCTGAAGAAGTAGCTCTAGAACGGCTTTCTTACCTTACCATTGCCTGTGCAAATGAAGGTAAAGCCAATCTTGTAGCGCAATACATGAGCAGTGACTATATTAAATGTAAAGTAACTGAGGATGTAATTGGCACCGAATATGCTGCTGTACTTAAAAATATATATGCAATTGCTGCAGGAATTGCACATGGACTAGGGTATGGTGATAATTTTCAGAGCGTATTAATGAGTAATTCTATTCGTGAAATGAAGCGTTTTATTAAAAAACGCTATAAAATGAAAAGAAACATTAATGATTCTGCTTATTTAGGCGATTTATTAGTTACTGGATATTCGGTTTTTAGTAGAAATAGAATGTTTGGGAATATGATAGGTAAAGGCTATACCGTAAAAAGTGCACAAATGGAAATGAATATGATTGCTGAAGGATATTATGCTGTCAAAAGTGCCTACATCATCAATAATTCTTCAGAAAAAAAGACAAAAACTCCAATCATTAATGCTGTTCACAAAGTGCTTTACGAAAACAAAAATCCAAGAAAGGTGTTTCAAAAATTAAGTGATAAAATGGATTAATTAATCTTCCATTTTCATAGATAGCTCCAGCCATTCATCAGATTTAGCTTCAATTAATTGATTAATTTCTTCCAATTCAATGGAGTTTGCTTTAATTTCTTCGGGTAAAAGTTCTTCTAAAAACTTGTTCTCTAATTGAATTTTTTTCTTTTCTAAGTTTTGAATTTCTTTTTCTAACTTCTTGAAAAGCTTTTGCTCGTTGTAAGACAGACTTTTTGTTTTTTCACTTTTAATGGAGGTAGTCTCATTTTTTGTCTCTTTTGTTTTGTCTTCTTTAATATTGGTATTTTTTAAGTTATCCTCTATTTCTCTGTAATCAGAATAATTGCCAGGAAAATCTTTGATGCGTTCATTACCGAAAACAAACAGATGATCTACAATTTTATCCATAAAATAACGGTCGTGAGAGACTACTAGCAAGCAACCTGGATAATCCAATAGAAAATTTTCTAACACATTCAGAGTGATAATATCTAAATCATTTGTAGGTTCATCTAAGATGAGAAAATTAGGGTTTTGGATCAAAACGGTACACAAATACAAACGCTTACGTTCTCCACCACTTAACTTTTCAACAAAATCATATTGTTTTTTTCGATCAAATAAGAAACGCTCAAGCAATTGTTGCGCTGAAATTTTCCTTCCTTTCTGCAAGGGAATGTAATCACCAAACTCACGCACTACATCAATTACCTTTTGTCCTTCTTTAACTTGGATACCACCTTGCGTGTAATAACCAAATTGAACTGTTTCTCCAATCACCACTTTTCCTGTATCAGGTTCTAGCTGTCCAGTAAGTATTTTTAAAAAAGTTGATTTCCCAGATCCGTTTTTTCCTATAATGCCAATTCGTTCTCCTCTTTTAATATGGTATTCAAAGTTGGAAAAAAGCTCCTTTCCTTCAAATGATTTGGATATTTTATGCAACTCTACCACTTTTGTTCCAAGGCGTTGCATATTAATTTCAAGCTCTACTTGATGTTCTTTTCTTCGCTTGTGAGCGCGTTCTTTAACCTCTCCGAAATCAGCAATTCGTGATTTTGATTTTGTGGTTCTGGCTTTGGGTTGTCTTCGCATCCAATCCAACTCTTTTTTATATAGTTGTTTTGCTTTGTTCAATGTAGCCGCTTCCGTTTCTAATCGCTGTTCTCTTTTTTCTAAGTAATAGGAATAATTTCCCTTGTAGGTATAAAGTTCGCCTTCATCTAATTCAATAATCGAATTACAAACCCGCTCAAGAAAATAACGGTCGTGGGTCACCATAAACAAACTCATGTTTTCTGAAGCAAAAAAACTTTCTAACCACTCAATCATTTCTAAGTCAAGATGGTTTGTAGGCTCATCTAAGATCAACAAATCGGGCTGTTGCAGTAACAAAATGGCCAAAGCCAAGCGTTTTTGTTGTCCTCCAGAAAGGTCCTTTACTTTTTTGCTTAAATCGTCTAATTTAAGCTTGAACAAAATCTGTCGATATTGAGTTTCGAAATCCCATGCTTGAAGCTGGTCCATCTGATCAAATGCGGCTTGGTAACTTTCTGTATCTTCTAATTTTTTTAGCGCCTTCTCATACGTGTTTATTGCTCGTAGGATTGGATTGTCTGAAGCAAAAATTGAGGCTTCAATACTTAAATTTGGGTCTAAATCTGGTTCTTGATGTAAAAAACCAATTTTTAACTCCTTACGGTAATTTACTTGACCAGTATCGGGTGACTCCTTCCCCGCTAAAATTTTAAGCAATGTAGTTTTCCCAGATCCGTTTTTTGCTACAAAACCTATTTTTTGCCCCTGATTAATTCCAAAGGAAATCCCTTCAAATAAGGTTAAAATTCCATATGATTTACTTATGTCTTCTACAGATACGTAATTCAATACTTAAAATTTAAATTTATAAATTGCAAATATAAGTAAAGGCGATTATAATAAGTTGCTAATTGTTAATTGAAAAGAATCTTTTAAAGAACAACTTCTCAAAAATAAATGTGTAACAAAAGGTCAATAAATTCGACTTATTCAAAAGAACAATAAAAATAAAACGCTTATTTTAGCAAATTAAATTGTAAACAATGGAAAATCAAATTTCAGAAAAAAAGTTTGGCATAAACACAGGTGTAATTTACGGTGGAGTACTAATTCTTGTTTTGCTTTTAACATACATAATTGGTGACAACCTAAGCACAGTTTTATCAATTTTAAGTCTAGTAATACTTATTGGATTATTATATTATGCAATAACTGATTTTAAAAACAAAAATGGTATTCTTACACTTTCTAGCGCAATGAAAATTGGAGTAATAACAGGCGTGATTGGTGGGCTAACCTTTGCTGTATATCAATATATGCACTATACAATTATCGATCCAAGTTTCATTGAAACTATGAAAGAAACTGCCTTAGAAGAAGTTGAACGAACTTTTGCTGAAAGTGGCGAAGTAAGTGCTGAAGAAAAAGAGGTGGCTTATAAAGGAATTGAAATTTTTACTTCTCCATTTACGTTGGCTACTTTAGCCTTATTTGGCGAAATGCTTAAGTCATTTATTATTGGATTGGTGCTAGGCTTAATCTTTAAAAATAATCAGCAAGAGTACTAAATATGCAAATTTCTGTTGTTATTCCTTTATTTAATGAAGAAGAATCCATTCAAGAATTAGTTGAATGGATTTTGAAAGTAATGACAGAATATCAATTTTCATTTGAAATTATTTTTATTAATGATGGAAGTAAAGACCAATCAGAAAATATTTTAAACCAGCTTACTGAAACCAACGAATTTATTCATGTTATTCATTTTTTAAAAAATTACGGAAAATCACAAGCGCTAAACGCAGGCTTTAAAGTTGCTTCAGGTGAAGTTGTTATTACTATGGATGCCGATTTGCAGGACAGTCCAGAAGAAATTCCTAGGCTATATCGAATGATTACTGAAGATAACTACGATTTAATTTCAGGATGGAAAAAAGTAAGACATGATGATGTACTCACTAAAAACTTACCCTCTAAACTTTTTAATAAGGTAGCTAGTTGGACTTCAGGAATTCATCTTCACGACTTCAATTGTGGACTAAAAGCTTACAAAAAAGAAGTGATTAAGTGTATTGATGTAAAAGGAGCCATGCATAGATATATCCCCATTTTAGCAAAAAATGAAGGCTTTGACAAAATTGGAGAAAAAGGGGTAAAGCATCAAGCCAGAAAATACGGTACAACAAAGTTTGGACCTGAACGCTTTCTTCATGGATTTCTTGACTTAATTAGTGTTTGGTTTTTTACTAAATTTGGTAAAAGGCCCATGCATTTTTTTGGCTCTTTAGGGGGGCTAATGTTTATTATTGGGTTTTTGGCTTCTGCTTGGATTGGCATTTCAAAACTTTATAAACTATGGAATAATCAAAGGGCTATCTTAGTTACGGATAATCCTTGGTTTTACATTGCTTTAACTGCAATGATTATAGGAGTTTTACTCTTTATTGCTGGTTTTCTAGGCGAACTAATCTTAAAAATAGACCACCAAAGTCAGCGATATAAAATTAAATCAAGTTCTATTAAAATTGAAAATTAATACCTTATGGAAGATATACTTAAAAAAGCTCAGTATTGGATGAGTGCTTTTTTTGACGATAAAACAAAAAAAGAAGTTCAACAACTTATTGATGAAGGCTCTAATAATCTGGAAGAGAGTTTTTACCAGAATCTTTCTTTTGGAACTGGGGGAATGCGAGGTATTATGGGGGTTGGAACAAACCGTATTAATAAATACACGCTTGGTAAAAACACGCAAGGAATTGCTAATTACTTACATAAAACCATGCCTAGTGAAGAGCATTCTGTAGCTATTGCATACGATTGTAGAACAAACAGTGATACACTAGCAAGAGTAGTTGCAAATGTGTTTGCCGCGAATCAAATCAAAGTCTACTTGTTTCCAGAATTAAGGCCTACTCCCCTACTATCTTACAGCGTAAGAGCTTTAAATTGTACCTGTGGCATTGTGCTTACTGCTAGTCATAACCCACCTGAATACAATGGTTATAAAGTATATTGGAAAGATGGCGGACAATTGGTCCCGCCACAAGATGCAGAAATTATTCAAGAGATTGAAAACTTAAAATACGAAGAGATTAAATTTGATGGTAACGAAGAGTTAATTGAAATTTTAGACGAAAAAATTGACCAAGAATATATTGATCAAATTATTAAAATAAGCACCTTTGATGCCAGTCAAGAAGACCGCAAAAACCTCAATATTTGCTTTACTTCGCTCCACGGTACTTCTATAACTACTGTTCCAAAAATGTTTGAAAAAGCAGGTTTTAGTCAAGTGCATATTGTTGATGAACAAGCTACCCCTGATGGAAATTTTCCCACTGTAAAATCGCCTAACCCGGAAGAACCTGAGGCCCTTGAAATGGCTATTCAATTAGCGAATAAGGAAAATAGTGACATTGTTATTGGTACAGACCCAGATAGTGATCGACTTGGCATTGCCGTACGAGATTTAGACGGGAAAATTCAATTATTGAATGGTAACCAAACCATGATTTTAATGACTTGGTTTCTGCTTAAAAAATGGAAAAAAGCAAACAAAATTACAGGTAAAGAATTTGTTGCTTCTACCATTGTTTCTACTCCATTAATGAAAGTTTTAGCAGAAGATTACGGAGTGATTTACAAAGAAGCTCTCACAGGTTTCAAATGGATTGCAAAACTAATCAAAGACCATCCTGGGTTGAATTACATTGGCGGTGGTGAAGAGAGTTTTGGCTATATGGTTTCTGATGTAGTTAGAGACAAAGATGCTAATTCGGCTATCTTACTAACCTGTGAAATGGCGGCTGAATTAAAAGCGAAAGGAAAAACACTCTACCAAAAATTAATCGAAATTTACCAAACTTACGGCTTTTACCAAGAGTATTTGGTTTCTTTAGTGAAAAAAGGTTTAGCTGGTGCTGAAGAAATCAAACAAAAAATGATTGATTTAAGAGAACATCCTTTAAACGAAATAAATGGTGAAAAAGTAGTACTGATTGAAGATTATAGCACTTCTGAAGCTAAAGACTTACAAAATAACAAAACTAAATCCATTGCTATTCCTAAATCAAATGTATTGATTTACTATACAGAAAATGGAACAAAAGTAGCCGCAAGACCAAGTGGTACTGAACCTAAAATAAAATTTTATGTAAGTATCAACGAATCTTTCTCTAAGGAAGAAGATTTTGCTCAAAGACAAACCCAAGCAATTGATAAAATTAAGTCGATTCTAAAAGAGTTTGGCGTAAACGAATAAACATTTGTTTTTTACTACACTAATAAATATCCAACTTTTGAAGTTGGATATTTATTCTTCATTCATTTCTAGTGAATTGGATTAATCTAAATAAATTTTAGGTTCATTCCTACCTTGCCTTGTTACTGCCCAACCAACGGTAAAACTTAATATTCCACCATAACCAGCTTGAGTAGCCGTTGCATGAAAAAACCCTAGTCCCCCTTCAAGGCTATAATTAAGTCCTTGTTTACTGGTTCGTTGAAATCCATAATAACCACCATAAAAAGCTAATGAAAATTCCTTATCTCCCTCTAAATTATGGGTTAAGAGTAAAGGCTCCCAAAAAAATGAAGCCGCCGGACCAAAATAATTTGCAGAATTGCCGGTAACTTTTTTGTTTGCATCAATTCTTTCTTTGAAGTTATGGTAATAACGAATTCGCGTATTCCAAGCCAGTCCAAACATGCTTCCATGATCAAGGACGCCTAATGTAGGCGATAAACCAACTGAAATACTCAGATTCCTTAACACACCTAATTCGTAATTAAATCCCGTACCTAAGGTAAACTGATGCCGCTCTAAGTTAACTATCCCTCCTATTCCTTCTGCACGTTGCGCTTGAAGTGAGAGCGTAAAAAATAAAAATAGTAAGCTAAGCTGAAGTAATTTAGTTTTCATTGATTTAAATAAATCAAATTTAGTTCAATCTAATGAAATATTCAATATCTATTTAGGATTATTCAATTCCTGGTTTTTTTGAAATAAAACTATGCTAATTATTTTATTATTCTTGAAAATTATGCAAATTATATTTAATAATTGATCTCATTTCTAGCATAGTTTAGCATCGAATGCTTTAATTTAAATCAGGATAAACTCCTAAGATGCATGGATGTATATTGACTTAGCCTGTCCTTAGCAATGGTCGAAGAGCTCGAACTTGAAACTAGGTATTGAAATCAGTTGTTATAAAAATGGAAATGGTAGCTCCTTAATACTACGTAATATTTAGTCTATAGTTAATCAAGGCTATAGTAATGTTTTAGCATTGAGCGGAGTCGAGATATAAATGTTTCTGAACTCATACTGCACTGGACTAAAGATTTAAACTCAAAACAAGGTATTGATAGTCATTTCTTTTTTAAAAATGTAGATCCATAGATTATTCGCTAAAAACATTACAAGTAAAAAATTTAGCTAATCCTCTTTCTTGCTTCGGTATTGCTTCAATAATTTTTTATTAAAATTATATTCAGCTTTTTTTAGCTTCATTATTTTTTTTGATGAAATCACTGTTTTTAGCTCATCAATAAACTCAAGTCGGTAAGATAATCGCTGATTATGGTAATTGGTATAATCTTCCAAAAGTTGATCAGATTCTTTATCGTTAAGCTCGTCAATTCGGTCAAGACGTTCTTTAATACTTGACCAAACTCCATCTTTAAGTTGATTATATTTTTCTGTATTTCGATTATAAACAGGCCAAAATCGTTCTGCTTCAGTACTACTCAAATTTAGTTCAGAAGTGAAATAAGATACTTTTAAAGCATGTATCTGTTCATCATCTTGAGCAAAAAAAGAGCTCGTAAAAAATAATCCAATAAGTAATAATAGATTTTTCATTTTATTCGTTTAAAAAATCAGCATCGTATAAATCGTCTTCAAAATAATTTAATATGTTTTGTTGATCAACTTCCATCAAGTCAAGTTCAGCAATATCATTAACTTGAAATTCGTTGTAAAGATCAAAAGACAAATCATCATAAGGTAAAATATAATCTTCTACATAGAGATTAATTAAACTTTGATCTAAATTTTCAAAAACCATTCCATTAGCTGAACTAGGTTTTGATTCTTTAGAGAGATTGAAAAACCAAAAAGTTCCTATGACAACTAAAACTGCAGCAGCAGAAGTCATCCAATACCTTAAATTTATAACTTTAGTTTCTTTTGTGATTTCGGAATTTTCTTCATTCAGCTTTTTAATTACTTCAGCATTGAAATTTTCAAAATAATTCTCAGGAACTTTAAAGCCGTTATCCTTTGGGATAAGAGTTTCATTTTCCATTTTATCTTTCAAATTTTGATTAAAATTTTGAAAATAATTTGGAGGAATTTTAAATCCTGTTGCTATTTTATTTTTACTTTTCATACATTAATAAGACGAATTTAAGAACAAAAAGTTTAATCTGATTTTAAAAATTCTTCAATTTTTTTTTGTTGCGTGATGATAACTGGCTTTCAAAGCACCTTCACTAGTATCTAAAATTTCAGCCATTTCCTTATATTTAAGGTTCTGAAAATACTTCATATTAAAAACTTGCTGTTGTTTATTTGGAAGTAAAGCAATAGCTTCTTGAAGTTTTAATTGAATTTCTGTTCCTTCAAAATACACATCACTTTTTAAATCGTTGATCATTTTGTTTTGCAACTCCTCATCAGAAATTTGTAGTCGCTTTGCACGCTTGTTCAAAAAAGTTATGCTTTCGTTAGTAGCAATCCTGTACATCCAAGAATACAACTTGGAGTTTCCTTTAAATTTATCTATATTCTTATAAATTTTGATGAACACATTTTGAAGCACATCATCAGTATCTTCATGAGATTTCAGCATAGAACGAATATGCCAATACAAACGTTCTTTGTATTGGTTAAGCAGTTCTTCAAAAGCCTCATTTTTAAAAGCTTTATCTTGTAACTTCTTAACTAATTCATCTTCTTTCAAGAGATACTAAATTTAATGGGTAAATGTAAGGTTAAATAAGATAAATGAAACTCATTTATACTATCTTTAATTATTCAAAAGACTGCATTTCAACAAGCTTTCTGTAAGTTCCATTTTGAAGCATTAACTCGTCATGTGTTCCTTGTTCTACCATTTCACCTTGATGCATTACCACGATTTGATCGGCAGATTGAATGGTTGAAAGTCTGTGTGCAATCACTACAGAAGTTCTATTCTTCATCATATTTTCAAGTGCTTTTTGCACTAACTTTTCACTTTCTGTATCTAAAGCCGAAGTAGCCTCATCCAAAATCATAATTGGTGGATTTTTCAAAACAGCGCGTGCAATTGAAATTCTTTGCTTCTGACCACCGCTTAATTTTCCACCACTATCTCCTACGTTAGTGTGTATTCCCTGCGGTAACTCCATCACAAAATCGAAAGCATTTGCTACTTTTAAAGCATCCAAGAGTTCTTCTTCGGTAGCATCTTCTTTTCCAATAAGCAAGTTTTCACGAATGCTATCATTAAATAAAATAGAATCTTGAGTAACCAATCCCATTAATTGTCGTAAAGAAGCCTGAGTAAGTGATTTGATATTATCCCCATCAATTTTTATTTCTCCTTTTTGGATATCGTAAAAGCGAGTAAGCAAGTTAGCAATAGTTGATTTACCACTACCCGACTGCCCTACCAAAGCAACGGTTTTTCCTTTTTGAACGGTAAGACTAAAATCTTTTAATACAAATTTTTCTTCGTAGGCAAAACTGATATTATCAATTTCAATTGAAGATGTAAAATCAGATTTTTCTTTTGCATTTGGAGCGTCTTCAATTTCATTTTGAGTTTCCAGAACTTGAAGAATTCGGTCTGCAGCGGCATTTCCTTTTTTCACGCTATAGGAAGCTTTGGAAATAGCTTTTGCAGGAGTTAAAATCTGGTAAGAAAGCCCCATGTAAGCAATAAAAAGCGAAGCATCTAAACTTTCATCCACCAAAACCATCTGCCCTCCGTACCAAAGTAAAATAGCAATAACGCCAATGCCTAAAAATTCTGAAGTTGGAGAAGCTAAATTTTGCCTATTCAACAATTTGTTAGAAAAATCATAGTATTTATTGGTTGAATCTTGAAATCGTTGATTAAACTTTTTCTCCGCATTAAAACCTTTTATGATTTTTAAACCTCCCAAAGTCTCTTCTAAAATAGAAAGAAAAAGTCCTTGTTCTTCTTGAACGCGATCTGATTTCTTCTTTAAAGATTTACCAATTCTTGAAATAATAAAACCTGAAATCGGTATAAAAATGAACACGAATAAAGTGAGTTTCCAACTGATGGCTAACATGGCTACAATGGTGAAAATGATGGTTAATGGCTCCCTTACAATCAACTCTAAAATAGACAAAAAAGAATGTTGTACTTCAAGCACATCACCTGTAATTCTTGCAATTGTATCCCCTTTTTTCTTTTCTGAATAATGCGATAAAGGAAGTTCTACTGTTTTTTTATATAAAGCGTTTCTTATGTCTTTTAAGACTCCATTTCTTAAGAAAGTAATGAAAAACATAGCTAAATAATTAAAGAAGTTTTTAAGTAGAAACATAGTAATGATTAAAACTACCATATAGATTAATACGTCAGCTCCTTCTTCTGCTTTTTGAGTAATAAAAAAATTAAGGTAATCTTCTACATAATCTTTTGCATTAGAAAGCCCTTCCCAAGTTGGTTTTAACTCTACAGCTTTTTTATCTTCAAAAAGAACTTTTAACATTGGGAAAAGTGACAACATTGCCAAAGTACTAAATAAGGCGTACAAAACATTGGCAATAATATTTAAAATAGCATAAGTTTTATAAGGTTTCGCAAAGCGAAGTATTTTTTTAAAATAGGTCATTCAATTGAATTTAATCACATAAAATTATATGCATGGGCAAATTTAAACAATAAGCCGAAACTATTTAATGAAATATGATTTTGATTACCCTATTAGTAGAAATAAGATAATTTTTCAATCAAATCAAATAAAAATTCTAACAAATTATCTGATTTACAAAAAGTTATAATTATTTTTAAAAAATATAGAGTAATCAATTAAATATACCGATTTTTACAGCATGATTAGTTATCAAAAATATACGCATCCTAACTCTTCCACATGGGTGACTTTTATTCACGGAGCTGGAGGTAGTTCCTCTATTTGGTTTAAACAAATTAGAGATTTCAAAAAGAAATTTAATGTTTTGTTGATTGACCTCAGAGGGCATGGAAATTCAAAAAATCACTCGGTTCAACTCAAAGACAGTCTTAAAAATGATTATACCTTTGATTTTATTACAGAAGACATTATTGAAGTAATTGATCATGAAAAAATTGAAAAAAGTCATTTTGTAGGTATATCACTTGGAACAATTTTAATTAGAAATTTAGCTGAAAAATACCCTGACCGCGTAGCATCAATGATTATGGGTGGCGCAATATTGAAGATGAATGTCCGCTCTAGGTTTCTAATGCGTATGGGAAATATTTTTAAATCGGTAATTCCTTATTTATTACTTTATCGTTTTTTTGCATTTATTATCATGCCACGTAAAAACCACAAACAGTCAAGAAATTTATTTGTTAGAGAAGCAAAAAAGCTTTATCAAAAGGAATTTATAAGGTGGTTTAAGTTAACTTCAGAAATTAATCCCTTGCTAAAACTTTTTCGACAAAAGGACATAAACATACCCTCTTTATACATAATGGGTGAACAAGACCATTTATTTTTGCCAAGCGTCAAACAAATTGCAGAAAAACATAAAAAAGCCAGACTTTACATTATTGAAAAGTGCGGGCATGTAGTTAATGTTGAATCACCAAGTAGATTTAACAATAAAAGTATTGATTTTATTTTATCTCAGAGTGTGGTTTAGCTCCTGTCTTGCAAGCTAAATACTCTTCTTAGCAAGTCAGTTGTCCTAGCATTTACGTTATTTCTAATTTCCTTTTCTTCTTCTGCAATCATAATAAATACCCCTTGCATAGCTTGCTGTGTAATGTAATCTGATAAATCTGTATTTACATTTGAAGTTAAAGGAATACTATTATATTGTGAAATTAAATTGGACCAGATATCATCAGCACCTACTTTTTCAAAAGAATTTTGAACCACAGGATAAAAGCTTTCATAAAGTTGTTCAGAAGTTTGTAGCTCTAAAAATTGGGTAGCAGCATTTTCATTTCCCATTAAAATTTGTTGTGCATCTTGAAAAGACATATTTCTAATAGCATTTACAAAAATTGGTGTAGCTTCTTTAACCGCATCTTCAGCAGTTCTATTTAAAGCACGCAAGCCTTGGTCTGCTAAGCTGTTAAGACCAACTCTTCTTAAAGCTGTTTCAACCTGTCTAAGTTCCTCTGGAAGTAATATTCTAACTACTTCATTTTCAAAGAAGCCACCAGGCTCTGTTAATTCACTAACTTGACGCTCAATTCCAAATTCTAAGGCTTGTTTAAGTCCATTTCCAATTTGAGCTTCTGTTGGATTATTTAATACGGCCTCATTGGCTATTTGTTTTAATTCATCACACGAAACTAGTGTAACTAATAAAATGAATAATAAGAAATGTTTTTTCATTGGAATTAAATGTTTAGTTATTAATTTTAAATTGAATTTGATTAACAATTTCATCTACTGAATAATTTTCGACTGAAATTGTAGAATCGGCTTGAAAGTAATAATTCTGACGTTCAAATAAATGTTTTCGAATAAAATCTTCGTAATCATCTAATGTATTTAGGTGATTAAGCAAAGGTCTTTGAGTAGACTGATTAAATAGGCGCTGACTTAAAAACTGGAAGCTTGCCTTCAAATAAATACTATGAAACGATTTTGACTGAATGACTTGCATATTGTCTGCATAACATGGAGTACCACCACCAAGCGATAGAACAAATGATGCATTTTTATTCATTAGTTCATTTAGGTAATTAGTCTCTAATTTTCTAAAACGAATTTCTCCTTTTTTCTCAAAAATAGTAGAAATAGAGGTATTCTCTTTACGTTCAATAAACTCATCTAAGTCGATAAAATCTATATGTAATGTTTGGGCCAATACTTTACCAATGGTTGACTTGCCCACTCCCATATATCCTAATAGTATTATTTTCAACAACTTGCGATTTTATACAATTTAACTTCAAATAAAACCACAAAAATACTGTTTTTTTTATTGTTTATTTAAAAATAGCTAGTATATTTGCACCCGCAAAGAAAAAACGATCTGGTAGCTCAGTTGGTAGAGCATCTCCCTTTTAAGGAGAGGGTCCTGGGTTCGAGCCCCAGCCAGATCACAATATTTAAGTTCTAAAGTTGATAGGCGAGAAGTTTATCCCGTGATAGATTTCAAGGAAATAAAGTGAACGTAGAAATCTTATACGGGAAGCCCCAGCCAGATCACAATATTTAAGTTCTAAAGTTGATAGGCGAGAAGTTTATCCCGTGATAGATTTCAAGGAAATAAAGTGAACATAGAAATCTTATACGGGAAGCCCCAGCCAGATCACAATATTTAAGTTCTTATAATTATATATTTACTTTATAATTAATCTCCTCTTCTAAGTAAGAGGATTTTTTTTATCTTTACTTTTTGCCCAGGTGCTGGAATTGGTAGACAGGCATGGTTGAGGGCCATGTGTCCATTAGGGCGTGCGGGTTCGACTCCCGCTCTGGGCACTTTTTATAGTCTTATACAAATCACCCTAATAAAACGCCTTTTTTCCCTTTCTGTTTCATTATAAAAAACCATAGCTAAGGATATGCTTAATTTTTCTAGTTCATATTTAGAAAAAAACATTCACGAGGCGCGGTCGGTACTGGCTGTTTTCTTTTCCAATAATTTCAAACAAAAACCGGTATTACTTTTTTTAAAATTCTTTTACCACTTATCTCTAAACAATATATAGTAGTATAATTCGATATACGTGAACCATTTATTGTATTAAAAAAAAACCCAACTATTAAGCTGAGCTTTTAAAATACTATTTTAATTCTTAGGTTTATTTAGCCATTCATTGAAATCAAAAATTCTTCATTAGATTTTGATTGCTTAATACGTTCGTTTATGAATTCCATTGCTTCAATAGGGTTCATGTCAGCTAAATAACGTCTCATGATCCACATTTTTTGCACTACATTTTCAGGAAGTAATAAATCATCACGTCTTGTACTTGACGAGTTTAAATCTATAGCTGGGAAAATTCTTCGATTAGAAATTCTTCTATCTAACTGAAGTTCCATATTACCTGTTCCTTTAAATTCTTCAAAAATCACTTCATCCATTTTAGAACCTGTATCTGTAAGCGCGGTAGCTATAATTGACAAGGATCCGCCATTTTCAATATTTCTTGCAGCACCAAAGAAACGTTTAGGTTTGTGCAATGCATTTGCATCTACACCACCACTTAACACTTTTCCAGAGGCAGGCTGCACGGTATTATAAGCCCTTGCTAAACGAGTTATAGAATCTAATAATATAACTACATCATGACCACTTTCAACCAATCGCTTGGCTTTTTCAATAACGATATTAGCTACCTTAACGTGTTCATGTGCCTCTTTATCAAATGTTGAAGCAATCACCTCCCCATTTACATTACGTTGCATGTCTGTAACTTCTTCTGGGCGCTCATCAATCAAAAGAACGATTTGATAAACTTCAGGATGGTTAGCAGCAATTGCATTGGCAATGTCTTTTAATAACATTGTTTTCCCTGTTTTGGGTTGGGAAACAATCATCCCTCTTTGTCCTTTTCCTATAGGAGAAAACAAGTCCATTATTCGCGTTGATACACTAGCGCTACGCTCTGCTAATATAAATTTCTCTTGAGGAAATAAGGGAGTTAAGTGCTCAAAAGAAACTCGATCTCTTACTACTTTTGGATCTAATCCATTGATTTTACTGATTCTAATTAGAGGAAAGTACTTTTCTCCCTCCTTAGGAGGCCTTACCTGACCTAAAACAGTATCTCCTGTTTTTAAACCAAAAAGTTTAATTTGTGATTGTGATAGGTAAATATCATCTGGAGAAGATAAATAATTATAATCTGATGATCTTAAAAAACCATAACCATCAGGCATTAGTTCTAAAACACCTTCACTCTCAATAATAGCATCAAACTCATAATCTGGTTTTGAATACTTATTTTTTTGGCTGGAATGGTTTGACTTTTTATCTGAATTGTTTTTCTTCTGTTCAGAACTTTGGTCTTCCTTCTTTGTGTTTTTTTGATGATTATTCTTAGCAGAAGGCTTTTGTGATGGAGGATGATTTTTTGATTTAGTTTGGTCATCCTTTATATTAGCATCATCTTTTTTTGATGCTTGCTTTCTTTGCTTTTCCTGAGATTTTTGCTGCTCTTTGCTTTGAACATGCTTTTTATCTTTATTTTTAGTTTTATCGGGAGCAGGTTTATCGTGTTGATTAGCAGAGCTATTAGTAGCTGCAGTTTGATGGCTTTGCTCTTTTTTGACACGTTTGCGCTGAGGCTTTTTATTAGAAACTTTATCAGACTCACCTTTTTTTGATTGATCATCAAGACCTCCTGCACTTGAAACTTTTTCTGATGATGATTTAGATTCTTGATTAGAAGTTGATTTTTCCTTACCCAGCACATCCTTAACTTTTTGAGGGCTAGCTGCTTGAAAATCAAGTATTTGATAAACTAAATCTAGTTTTTTCAGACTCCTAAATTTGGGTATACCGAGTTTTTTTGCCATGGCTTGTAACTCAGTTAATTTCATTGATTTTAATTCGATTATTTCTAACATGAAAATAGTAAATATTTAATGTAATAAGTATTTGATTATTGGTTACTTAAACCAGTATGTGAAGAATTATAATGCAATTATACAACATTATTTTAATTTTACGCAGCCTTATTTAAAAAATCGTTTATTTTTGTCTTAAATTTAAATTTGTTATGATACAAAGGATACAGAGCCTTTACCTATTAATAGTTGTAATACTTAGTTCTTTATTATTAAGTACATTTCCTTTATGGGTTAATGAGTCTGCTGTAGTAAAATTTACATCTGATTATACTTTGTCGCTTATAGGAGTAAGCCTTTCTGGGATTTTGGCATTAATTAGTATATTTCTTTTTAAAAACAGAAAGTTTCAATTTATTTTAGGAAGAATAAATATTTTAATCAACTTTTTTTTAATAGGATTTTTTGTTTATTGGTCACTAAATTTATCTGGAGAAATGGAAGTTTCTGAGAAAGGTATTGGGATGTTTGTACCCCTTGTTTCTATCGTGTTTTTAGTATTGGCAAATAAAGCCATCAAAAAGGACGAAGATCTCGTAAAATCTGTAGACCGATTCAGATAAACCTATAATCTTAGTGTGTTAGTGAAAAAAGCCTGAATTATCATTCAGGCTTTTTTTTATATTTTACTCAATACTTATTCCATTTATCAATTGAAATTACTGGCATTAAAAAGTGTAGAAATAAGTCTTCAACAATGTAAATATCACTTTACCAAGAAGTTAATTGAGAAAATGTTTTAAAAAAAATCGCCTTATTACTAAGACGATTTGATTGTAAATTTTAAAAGTTAATGACTTACTTAAGTTTTTTCTTCACTTCTACTTCTTGGTAAGCTTCAATTATGTCCCCTATTTTGATGTCATTATAGTTCTTGATTTGCATACCGCAATCGTATCCTTTTGAGACTTCTTTCACATCATCTTTAAATCGCTTTAAAGCTGCTAAAGTACCTGTATGAACTACTATTCCGTCTCTAATAATTCGAATATTTGAATTTCTATAAATTTTTCCTGAGGTGACCATACAACCTGCAATAGTACCAACTTTGGAAATTTTGAAAGTCTCTCTAATTTCTGCATTACCAGTAATTTCTTCTTTCAGTTCAGGAGATAGCATTCCTTCCATAGCATCTTTGATGTCATTTATTGCATCATAAATGATGGAGTAGGCTCTGATATCAATTTCTTCTTTGTCTGCAAGTTGCCTTGCTGCACCAGCTGGTCGGACATTAAATCCAATAATTACTGCATCTGATGCTGAAGCTAAGAGCACATCAGATTCTGTTATAGCACCAACTCCTCTGTGGATAATATTAACTTGAATTTCTTCTGTTGATAGTTTTTGAAGACTATCAGTAAGCGCTTCAACTGAACCATCTACGTCTGCTTTTAGGATTACGTTTAATTCCTTAAAATCTCCTATAGCAATTCTTCTTCCAATTTCGTCAAGTGTGATATGCTTTTTGGTTCTAACGCTTTGCTCACGTTGAAGTTGTGTTCTTTTTGAAGCAATATCTTTAGCTTCTCTTTCATCGTCCATCACTTGGAAAGTGTCTCCCGCTTGTGGAGCACCATCAAGACCTAATATTGAAACTGGTGTAGAAGGCCCAGCTTCTTTAATTTTCTTACCTCGCTCATCATGCATGGCCTTTACTTTACCACTTGTGGTTCCAGCTAAAATATAATCTCCAATTTTTAACGTTCCTGACTGAACTAAGATGGTAGAAACGTAACCTCTCCCTTTATCTAAAAAAGCTTCCACCACAGTTCCTTTTGCTAGACGATTAGGATTGGCTTTTAGATCGAGTAATTCTGCTTCTAATAAAACTTTTTCTAATAAATCTTCAACGCCATCACCTTTTTTAGCAGAGATATCATGCGATTGGACTTTACCTCCCCAATCTTCAACTAGTAGGTTCATACCAGCTAATTTTTCTTTAATTTTTTCGGGATTAGCTGTTGGCAAATCAACCTTGTTGATGGCAAAAACAATAGGCACACCAGCTGCTTGAGCATGAGATATAGCTTCTTTTGTCTGTGGCATAACATCGTCATCTGCTGCAATTACAATAATTGCAATATCGGTAACTTTTGCTCCCCTTGCACGCATTGCAGTAAATGCTTCGTGACCAGGAGTATCTAAAAATGCTATTTTTTGTCCACTTTTTAATTCAACACCGTAAGCACCAATATGCTGTGTGATTCCACCGCTTTCTCCAGCAATAACATTTTCTTCTCTAATAAAATCTAATAAAGAAGTCTTACCATGATCTACATGCCCCATAACTGTTACTATAGGTGCTCTAGGCTCTAAATCCTCAGGTTTATCGTCAACTTCTTCTATTGTTTCCTCGGCATCTTCAGATATGAATTCAACATCATAACCAAACTCTTCAGCCACAACACTTAGTGTATCAGCGTCCAATCGTTGATTCATGGTCACCATCATACCTAAAGACATACAAGCAGAAATAATTTTTGTCACAGAAACATCCATCAGGGCAGCAATTTCATTCACTGTCACAAACTCTGTCACTCTTAGAGTTTTACTCTCTTTCTCTTGCTGATCAAGTTCTTGTTGAGTTTTCTCTTTGTGCTGTTGTCTTTTATCTTTTCTGTAGCGAGCAGCTTTATTTTTTCCACCTTTACCTTGAAGCTTTTCAAGGGTTTCTCTTACTTGCTTTTGTACTTCTTCTGCAGACGGTTCTTCTTTAACAACTCGCTGAGAAGGTTTGTTCCCTTTTCTACCTTTACTACCTTGCTTTTTGTCAAAAGTTTTTTTGTTATTTGCAGTATTAGGTTTATCTTTAACTATACGCTTTCGCTTACGTTTTTTATTGTTTTTGTTGTCTTTAGACTTATCACTTTTCTTTTTATCATCTTTTTTAAATTGCCCTAAATCAATTTTTTCTCCTGTGAAGTTTGGTCCTTTTAATTTTTTATACTTGGTCTCAACATGATCATTTTCAGTTGAGTTTTCTACCTGAGCCTCTTTACGCTGACTTTGACCAGCGTTTGAATCATTTACAGAAGTCTTCGACTCATTCTTTGCAGTTTTTTCATCAACTTTTGGAGCTGAAGCAGAATCCGATTTAATCTTACTTTCTTTCTGCTTTTCTTTTTTAGCATCGGCGGTTGGTTTTTCTTCAGATTTTTTGTTCTTATCTAAATCAATTTTACCAACCGTTTTTGGTTTTGCTAATTCTTTTTTGGCACGAAGAATTTCCTCTTGCTTTTCGCGTTCTTTTCTTGCGGCTTCTTCTTTTTCTTTAATTAGCTGAAGTTCTTTCTCACGTTGCTTTTTAAGCTCTTCTTTTTCTTTCTTTTTCTCTTCAGAAACTTCTTTAGAAGCCACTTTTTTACTTTTATCAGTCTCAAAATTGTCTGACAAAAGTTGATAAACCTCGTTAGAAATTTTTGTTGTAGGTCTTGCTTCTATTTCATACCCTTCTGCAGTTAAATATTCTACCGCTCTGTCTAATGAAATATTAAACTCTCTTAAAACCTTATTTAATCTTATCTTTTTCTCTTCAGCCATAAATTGCCAATATAATTTCGTGTCAAAAATACACAAAGAATAGTTTATTTTACACTATTCTTCAAATTCTTCTTTTAATATTCTTACTACTTCGTAAATAGTTTCCTCTTCTAAATCAGTCCTCCTTACTAAGTCATCAACGTCTTGCTCTAAAATACTTTTTGCGGTATCAAGGCCAATTTTGGTAAATTCTTTAATGATCCATTCATCAATTTCATCTTTGAATTCAATTAACTCAACATCGTCTTCAACGCCTTCTCTAAATACTTCAATTTCATATCCTGTTAACTTTCCTGCTAACCTAATATTATGACCTCCTCTACCAATAGCTTTAGAAACTTCTTCTGGTTTCAGCGTAACTTCTGCAGTTTTGTTCTCTTCATTAACTTTTAATGAAGTTACTTTAGCAGGGCTCAACGCTCTAGTTATATACAAATGATTATTGGTGGTAAAATTAATTACATCAATATTTTCATTTCCTAACTCTCTTACAATTCCATGAATCCTTGAACCTTTCATCCCCACACAAGCTCCAACAGGATCAATTCTATCATCATAAGTATCTACGGCTACTTTAGCCTTTTCACCTGGTATTCTAACTGCATTTTGAACAGTTATTAGACCATCAAATACTTCAGGGATTTCCTGTTCAAAAAGTTTAATCAAAAATTGAGGAGAAGTTCTTGAAAGTATAATATTAGGCTTATTTCCTCTTAATTCTACGCTATGAATCACTCCTCTAACACTATCTCCTTTTCTGTAAAAGTCGCTTGGTATTTGATGCTCTTTTGGTAAAACCAATTCATTACCATCATCATCTACTAGAATTACTACTTTATGTCTTACATGATGAATTTCTGCTGTGTAAATCTCTCCTTCTAAATCTTTAAAGTATTTAAAGATATTGGTATTATCATGCTCATGAATTTTAGAAATCAAATTCTGACGCAGAGATAAAATAGCCCTTCGGCCTAAATCAGAAAGCTTCACCTCTTCTGAAACATCTTCACCAACCTCAAAGTCAGGTTCAATTTTACGTGCAGCTGTTAATGAAATCTCTTTATTATCATCCTCTACTTCACCATCATTAACAACAACTCTATTTCTCCAAATTTCTAAATCACCTTTATCGGGATTAATAATAATATCAAAATTATCATCTTGACCGAATTTTCTTTTTAGAGCACCTCTAAAAACTTCTTCCAAAATAGCCATTAAGGTTACTCGGTCTATTAATTTATTATCTTTAAAATCTGAAAACGAATTGATTAAATCAATATTTTCCATATTACTTTTTATTAAATATTACCATGACTTTTGCTGTTTCTATATCTTTATAAGGAAGATTAAGGCTTTTTTGTACTGTATGTTTTCCCTTTCCTATTGGTTTGGGCTCTCTTGCTTTCCATTTCAAAACCACAAAATCATCAGTAACATCAACTAAATCAGCTTTTATCTTTTTACCCTCTTTGGTTTTAACCTCCAACATTCTACCTTTGTTTTTCTTAAACTGACGTGGCAAAACAAGTGGTTCGGAAACACCTGGAGAGGCTACTTCAACGGAAAAATCTATTTCATCACGATCTAATTGATGTTCAATTTTCCTACTTACCGCTATACAGTCTTTTATAGAAACATCCTCATCTCCGTCAATAATCACCTTGATATGATTATTTGGGGTAACCTCATGTTTAATTAAAAACAATGAAGGATTTTCTGCTAATGCTTCGTTCAAAAAAACAGTTGATTTTTCCTTTAAGTTTGACATAAATACCAAAAAAAGGGAACTAATAAGTCCCCTACATCTTCATTTAATTCGTTGCAAATATACTGAAATTATATCAATTAAAAAACTTTATTCCATTTATCTAGACAAAGCTTAAAATTAATGACTTACATCAGGAAAAAAACTTCGTATTAAGGTCAATCAACTTAAATATTTTCTAAACTATAGCTATTTTGGCATTAACAAAAAATCAAATACTGACAAATATCTTTTTTTTAAAAAAATAGTATTGATATTTTTGGACATTACTTAATGAAATTGTAATTTTAAAACAAAATAATAAAAAATGAAAAAAATATTAGTCCCAACTGATTTTTCTCCCTTAGCAGAATCAGCCTTAAAAATTGCGGCACAAATTGCTAAAAAGCATGATGGTGAAATTTATCTACTTCACTTATTAGACTTGCCTTTAGATTTAGTTGATAAAACTGGAGGGGCTAGTCAGAACTTACCTGAATCTATTTTTTTCATGAAATTAGCTCATCAAAGATTTACAGAAGCAATGGACAAGCCTTTTTTAAAAGGCATTAAAGTTCATGAAACAGTAGAATTTAGCGCTGCTTTTGATGGAATAATGGACGTTAGTCAAAAAAATGAATGTGATTTGATTATTATGGGATCACACGGTGCTGAAGGCGCAAAAGAAGTTTTTATTGGGTCTAACACAGAAAAAGTAGTTAGGTATTCTGAAATACCCGTTCTTGTTGTAAAACATAACCAAGACACTTTTGATGCAAAAAAGTTTGTTTATGCAACGAATCTTTCAGTTGAAACTGCTAAATCTTTCAAACAAGCCTTAAGTTTTGCTAAAAAATTAGATGTAGAAATTGATGTTGTCTTTATCAACACTCCGTCTAAATTTAAGACTTCTAAAGAAATTGATGATAGGATTGCATCATTTAGTAGTGCTGTTGGTGACGGGAATTATCACATCACTGTTCAGTCAGATAAAAATACAGAAGATGGCATATTAAACTATGCAAGAAAAGTAAATGCAGATGTAATTGGAATTGGTACTCATGGCAGAAAGGGTCTAAGCAGGCTGATTAACGGAAGCTTAAGTGAAGACTTAGTAAATCACTCAAAGCGACCAGTGGTAACATTCAAAATAAAATAACAAGACACCAAATTAACCAAAGCCGAAATTAATATATTTCGGCTTTTTTAATTGAAACAAGACTTAACTAATGAAAAAAATTGAACACATTGGCATTGCTGTAAAAAATATTGATCAGGCAACTAAAACTTATGAGATGCTTCTTAACAAAAAAGCTTACAAAGAAGAAGAAGTTGAATCTGAAGGAGTTAAAACTGTTTTTTTTGAAACTGGAGAAAGTAAAATCGAGCTACTTGGTGCCACTACGGATAATAGCCCTATTGCAAAATACATTAACAAAAAGGGAGAAGGTATTCACCATATTGCATTCGCAGTAGATAATATTAACAATGAAATCAAACGTCTTAAAGATATTGGTTTTCAATTAATAAATAATGAGGCTAAAACTGGAGCAGACGGTAAAATTATTGCTTTCCTTCACCCGAAATCCAATAACGGTGTGCTAGTTGAACTATGCCAAGATGCAAACTAATTAGGATTTAATTCTTCTAAATAATAAAGCAGTCTGTTTGATGCGTTAGCTTGTGAGCCAAATATATTTTTCAATAGATTGCCTTTTTGATCAAAAAACAACCAAGTAGGTGTACCTTCTGCATCATAATAATCGTATAATTTATGTCCATTATCAATTAAAATTGGTAACGGGCTTATACCGTTAGTAAATACAGATAAGAGTTCTTTTTTTGAAAACTTATGATTACCTTGATTTGTGTGTAACAAATACACACCTAACCACCTGTTTTCTTTAGCAATTTCCCAAGCGAAAGGTATTGCTCTTCCAGTACAACCTAAACAAAATTGATGGTATAATAAGAATAAACTATAGTGTTTTGTAGATAAAATTGACTCCAACTCAATGGGTTGATTATCTAAAGTTGTCAAATTAAAAATATTCATTATTTTTCAACTAATTTATAATAACAAAGTCTCACTCGGGCGAGTGAGACTTTGCATTAACTAACCAATCTATTATGAAAAAACTTCATCCACTGCAAATATAAATTCTAATTAAAAACTAACAAATTAAATTGAAAATAAAGATATGTTTTTAATATAGATTTAATATTTATCAGCAAAAATTAACATGTAGATAAAATTTATATCACCATTAAATTACAACCTCTAATATCACTATTATCAAACCTTCCAAGAATTTCAAAAGTATTATCATTTATTTTTCTACCTAAATCTTGTGTAGCCACAAAAGAAAGCGAACTAACATTGGCTAAATCTATAAAATTTATTCCTCCAACTTTTCCATCAACAACAACACTAAGAGGGTCTTCTGTATCTCTAAGCAAAAATTGAAGTGTTGGTGGACATTGAAAAAGACCATCCTTTTTTGCATACGATTGAGAGAGCATCTCAGTCATGCCATATTCGCTAGCTATAGAGTCAATACCAAAACCATTTTGGAGTAGTTTATGGAGTTCGGGTCTTACTATTTCTTTGCGTCTTCCTTTCATCCCTCCAGTTTCCATGACTATTAAATTACTTAAATCTAATTCATGAAGCTCTTTTTTATGATTTTCGACTAAATCCAATAGCGCAAAAGAAACGCCTATCAACAAGATTTTTTTTTCTAATAAAACTAACTTACGTAATGCATTTATAAGTTGATCATGTTCATTTAAATAGAAACCGCTTTCTTGATGATTACTTATTTTAATCATCTGGTTTACCATATAAATTAATGAAGAGCCTTTTCTTTCTAAATAAGAAGGGAGTAGACCAATAACAACATAATTTTTAAGAGGGCCATAAAAGTATTCAAAATTCATCTTGAAATTATTTTCATATTCTTCTACATTAGGAATAAAATGCTGACTAAGATTTGCTCCTGTTGTACCGCTACTAGAAAATACTTCTTGATATTTTGTAAAAGTTGAATTTTTAATAGAATTGGATTTAAAAAAAGAGATCGGTAAAAAAGGAATCTGTTTTAAATCACTTACATTTTTTGGGTTTCTACCCAGCAAATCAGAAAATCTACGGTATATTTTTACATTTTTATACTGATATTGAAAAACCTCTAAAGCGGTTGATGAAAAACCATTTTCTTTAATACCAATTATACACTTTTGATAATCCAAATTAAGATTTATATTATTTGATTGAACAAAGCTAAACAACCGTTTCAATTTTGAAACGGTTGTTTAATTAATTTTAAAAAAATATTTTTTCTTAATTGATTATTAACTTTCGCGTTGTATTTAGGCTACCTTGTTTAAAATTCACCATATATACACCTGAGTTAAGTGAGCTTAAGTCTAACCTAGTGGAACCATTGATTCTTTGAGTTAGCACTTTTTTACCTGTAACGCTATAAACATTTACTTCATAGACCTCTCCAGCAGGAACTTCTAGGTTTACATAATTTTTAGCAGGGTTAGGATATAAGTTAAATTCTACATTCTCAAAGCTATTAACATTCAATGTCACATCGATATCATTATTATTTCTTGGATGTATTTGGTGAGTACCATTAAATTGACCTGCTACCCCTCTTAAGCCTTCTAAACTTCCTGATGGAATAGTATTGTCTATATAATCAGCTCCAAAGAATATAGTTCTTACAATTGAAGTATTTTCACCATCAGAAAATTCATAATTTTGATTAGTTGCAAACACTTCCATTCCATCTGCTTCTACAAAGAAAACATCTTCAAAACCTACTAACGTAGACTCGTATTGCTCAAAGTTATTTACAAATTCAGATAAACTGATAATTTGTGTTTGTGGAATATTATTTCCTACAACATTTCCGTTATCTTCTAAGGGCTCAAATTGTAATAAGCCTCCAAAAAGAGAAGTAACTCCAGTGAGGTTAGTAACTTGATCACCAACTTGATAAGCATCTTCTGCTATAACTCCTTCACTGTCAAAAACTAATATCCCTGAGAAGTTGTTGTCTTGAAACCATTTTCTATTGTTGAAATCATCTGCATGAGACATTGTTGATTGACCTGTAATTTCATAAAATCTACCGGCTCCGTTTTCTTCAAAATCTGCTCTTAATTCACTAATATTAGCAACTTGAATAAAATCTGCTACACTAAAGGTTCGCTCTACTTGAACAGAAGGTTCTAAATCATCTCCATTATTATCAACTAATTTCACTATTAACAAATAAGACTCCCCTATATTTAAATCTGTTAATTCAAATGAATTAGAAAATACATCTACAAAGTTTCCTTGATTTAAAGAATATTGAACATAGCCATCTCCATCACCAGAAGTATCATCAGTAGAAATTTCAAATCCAATAGTTGTTAGGTTAACCATAGTTGAGTTAGTGTCAGGCGGCAGAACTGTTCCTTCAGAGGGACTAGCTACATTCAGAACAATATCACTTGCGCCAAAATCTGTAATTACAATATCATCAATATTTAACCTTCTATTCTGAGTACCATCTTCAGTTTCACGCTTAATTCTAAACCGTATATCACCCTCTTCATCAACTTGTTCAGAAAATGTTTGAACCACATCAGAATCAGGAGCGGTGAAGCTATCACCAACCTGAATCCAAGTATTTCCAGCATCAGTACTGTACTCTACACGCCAATCTACTTGATCATCAGATCCATATCTTTTATACTCAAAAGTAATACTACCTGCACCGTTTGCTTTGTCTTGTACCATTACCATTTCACTATCGCCATATCCTCTAAGTCGGGCAGAACGGTTGCCATTTTTCCAATCAGCATCAGCTGTACCTATGAGTACTTGAGTTAGTTCCCAGTCTAAACCGCTTAAGTTTACTGTTCCAGCTGCATATGCTGTTTTAACCTCTCCATCTCCTTCAAAATCCACTATATATTGTGCATTTAGGGAAAGATTAAAAATTAAAGTAAGTAAGAATAAAGTAATTTTTTTCATTTGTTTTAGTATTTAAATTTCAAACAAAAGTAATATAATTTTAAATGAAAAAACACATTATTTATTGAATTAACTATTTCATAATCTTTTAAAATCATATTTATTTACAATAATTTTACATTTAATGAATAGGTGTTTTCTATTAGTAATTATTTCTTAACTTTAAAATATTATTTTGCGTGTACATTTGCGTTGTTTAATAAAATTAATAATGAAGAAAAAAAATACGTTGATATTAGTGGTTGATGATGAACCAGACATTTTAGAAATATTAAGTTATAATTTAAAAAATGAAGGTTACAAGGTAGCTACCGCAAAAGATGGAGTTGAAGCCCTCAAAAAAGCAAAAGAGCTACAACCCAACTTAATCATACTTGATGTAATGATGCCCGAAATGGACGGTATTGAGGCCTGTGAAAAAATAAGAAGTGTAAAATCACTTGAAGATACTATCATAACTTTCCTAACAGCAAGAAGTGAAGATTATTCTCAAATTGCTGGTTTTGAATCTGGTGCAGATGATTATATTACAAAACCCATTAAGCCAAAAGTTTTATTAAGTAAAGTGAAATCTTTATTGAGAAGATTCAAGGAAGAAAAATCAACTTCTGATATATACTCTGTTGGTGATCTTACTGTAAATAGACATGAATACAAAGTAATATTAGAAGGAAATGAAATGACCTTACCTAGAAAAGAGTTTGAATTACTTGCATTACTCACCTCAGATCCTAATAAGGTATTCAAAAGAGATGAAATTTTAGACAGCGTATGGGGAAATGACGTTGTGGTTGGAGGAAGAACAATCGATGTTCATATTAGGAAGCTTAGAGAAAAAATTGGTGCTGAAAAGGTGAAAACAGTAAAAGGTGTTGGTTATAAATTTAAACACTAATGACGACGAAAATTAAGAAAACATATAAGTTTGCTTTTTATACCTCACTTTTATTAACCATAGTACTCAGTATACTTATTGTATTGTATGAACTAATATTTCACCAAGTTGAATGGGCTTCCATTTTAATCTATTCATCAGTTTGTTTTTTAACTTCTTTTTTTATTGTTCAATACCGCGTTGAGAATTTCATCTATAAACGAGTTAAATCTATATATAATAGTGTTTCTTTATTAGATGCGGCCTCGCTAAGAAAAGACAGAATTACAACTGACATGGCTTCATTAAAAGCTGAAGTTGAAAAATTTGCTCAAAACAAAAAGTTAGAAATTGAATCGCTTAAAGTAAGAGAAAATTACAGAAAAGAATTCATGGGTAATATTTCTCACGAACTAAAAACACCTCTTTTTACCGTTCAAGGTTACATTATGACATTACTTGACGGAGCTATCAAGGACAAAAAAGTAAGAAAAAAATACCTAAAGCGTGCTAGTAAAGGAGTTGATAGGTTACTCTACATTGTTAAAGACTTGGACATGATTACTAAATTAGAAACTGGTGACATGACTTTATTTAGAGAGGATTTTGATTTAATTGAAGTCATTGATAACGTACTTGAACTTATTGAAATGAAAGCCGCTAAAAAAAATATTGAAATAAATACACATGCCCCTGATAAACCATTGATGGTTTCTGCTGATCAAGAACGAATTCAACAAGTACTTACTAACTTAATTGTAAATTCGATTAAATACGGTAATAAAAATGGTAAAATTGACGTGTTTATCGAGGAATTTAATGAAGAACGTTTTTTAATTAAAGTTAAAGATGATGGTATTGGAATTGAGGAAGAAAATATTCCGCGACTATTTGAGCGCTTTTTTAGAGTTGACAAATCTGGCTCTAGAAAGGAAGGAGGATCAGGTTTGGGCTTAGCCATTGTAAAACACATTCTAGAAGCACACGAAGAACAAATTAACGTAGAGTCAGAATTTGGTAAAGGCAGTAGTTTTTCGTTCACTCTACAAAAAGGCAAGTCTGATTCTGCACTAGAAGACACAGGAAGTAAATTAGGTCTATTTTTTTAATAGAAACCAACTACATCTTCGCCAATTAGCTAAAGTTTATATTTTACCAATTCTTGTTTCAACCATTTATTGGTGAAGTTAGGAAAATCCTTAACTAATTCTACGTTGAAATTTAAATACTCTTCATTAAAATTGGATTGACTTATTACTTTTCCCCATTTCATTTTTTTTATATGCTCTCCTAGATATTCCTGTTCAAATTGACCTGGAGTGGGAATATAAATGGCATATACTTTCATTTTTAATAAATCCATTAAGGAAGTGTAACCCGATCTACAAACCACAATATGTGAAGAGTTGATAATATCTTGGAGTTCTTTTGAAGTGGCATAACTTTTTACTTCTAATAACAATTTTTCCTTTTTAGAGTTTATTGTTATACCATGCAAGTTTCCTCTTACTAGAATTGAGTTCTGTAAAATTGAAGCGGGTAAATTCAAAATCTTATCTTCTAAAATAGATCGTTGTGGCTCAGGGCCTGACAAGATAAAAGCATATTCAAACTTTTTTGGGAGTTCTTCTTTCTCTAATCGACTTAATGGACCTATGTATTTTATAGGAAGCTTACTTCTTTGAGTGAAGTGCCCTATTTTACCTGATAAGTTTGGTTCATCCTCAAAATCAGGGATCCATATTTCATTAAATCTTTTCATGGATTGTTGATGTAACCAACGCGTAAAAAAAGTAGTCCAACCGCTTAAAACATTCAATTGATGTGTGATGTAAATTGATTTAATTTTTTTGGAATACACTCCAAAAGCATTATCCGAAATGATCAAATCAAAATGTTCTTCTCCAGTAACCTTTTTAACAATACGATTGTCTTCAATAGCTTTCTGTTGAAGCTGTTTTAGCTGAGAAATAATTTTCATTCTAAAATCCCTTCGCTTAACTGAATACCTAATTTCAAATGGATGAAGTACCACAAATTCTACATTTTGAAGAGATTTTTTTAAAAGATCTAAAGCTTCTCCATCCGAAGCAACAGAGATTTGATGTCCCCTTTGTTGCAACATTTCGATTATAGGTATGCTCCTAGTAGCATGACCTAAACCCCAATTAAGGATACCAAAAAGTATTTTTTTTGAAGACTCTTTCATGATCTTTCAAAGTAAAGAATTTTTTCAATTTTAGACATTAATTTTTTGTCTTATATAGATGCTTGGTTGGTATTTTAACTTTAAAATAGGGTTTTGATTGATGCCTTTTTGTTGATTGAAATACGTAATTTTGTGTCTAATAAAAAAATATTTGTGGGAAGCAAGAATAAACTTAAGCGATTTAAAGAGAATGAATCTTTTGAAAATGTTATTCAGCCTAGTAGAGAGGAAATTTTAAGTCAGACATATCCACTTAAAGGAAAGTGGTCCAAAGATTTTTTTAAAAATGACAAACCTTTAATCCTTGAGTTAGGTTGTGGAAAGGGAGAATATACCGTGGGTCTAGCAAAAAGCAATCCTGATTTCAATTTTTTAGGTATAGACATTAAGGGAGCTCGTTTTTGGCGTGGTGCTAAAACCGCACTAGAAGATGGGATTGATAATGCTAAATTTCTTCGTATGCAGATAGAATTAGTGCACGAAATATTCGCTCCAGGTGAAGTACATGAAATTTGGATTACATTTCCTGATCCACAAATTAAATACCAGCGTACAAAACACCGCATGACCAATCCAAACTTCCTTAAAAAATACCATAAAATACTTCAAACCAACGGAGTGATTCATCTGAAAACTGATAGTGAATTTATGCATGGATATACATTAGGTCTACTCAAGGGAAGTGGTCACGATGTTCTCTATGCACATCATGATATTTATACTAATACAGAAGCACCTAAAGAAATAACTAGTATTCAAACCTTCTATGAAAAGCAATACTTAGATGCTGGAAAACCAATTACCTACATCAAATTTAGATTGAATTTTTAGTTTTGGAAACACTACAACTTTTTAGTATCACCTTTGCTGTAGCCTTTGCTGGGGTTTTTCCGCCAGGAATTGTTAATATGAGTGTGGTAAAAATGAGTTTTGAACGTTCTCCTAAAGATGGACTATTCATGGCAATTGGTGCTTCATTAACCGTTTTCTTTCAAGCCATGCTAGGTGTAATTTTTGCTCGGTATATTTTTAGGCATCCAGAAGCAGAAGGAATGCTGCTACGTACTGGGCTTATTGTACTAGGTATACTTTTTATTTATTTCATAATTCAAGGCAATAAAAAGAAAAACGTGAAAAAAATTAAAAGTGTGTCTGGATGGAGTTTTTTAAAAGGGCTAGGTGTATCGGCAATTAACGTATTTCCTATTCCATTTTTTATAGTTATAAGCACACTCCTTAAAAAATCGCCAGAAGTTGAATACAGCTTAAACAGTATTTTTACTTTTAGTTTAGCTGCTAGCCTAGGTACTTTTTTAATGCTCTACTTATATTTAATTTCTTTTGCTAAACTTGACCAAAAAAAACCTCATTTAAAATACTATTCCAATTATGTAATGGCTTGTTTAATGCTGATTTTAATTCTTGTAACCACAATTCGAATATATTATGAGTAACAAGAATGAAGATTTTTTTCAAAAAGTATATGCGGTTGTAAGGAAAATTCCAAAGGGAAAAGTAACTAGTTATGGAGAAATTGCAAAAGTATTAGGAACCCCCAAAAGCAGTAGAGTTGTGGGTTATGCTATGAATCATTCCCATCAGTATGAAGATATCCCTGCACATCGAGTGGTAAACCGGAAAGGTGTACTTACAGGAAAACATCACTTTTCAACCTCAGATGCTATGCAAAAGCTTTTGGAAGAGGAAGGCGTTCCTGTTAAGGATGACCAAGTAGTAGATTTCGAAAAGTATTTTTGGAAACCTCACTCCATTTAATTAGTTTAGTTCAGAAGGAATTAAAAAATAATTGATCTAAATTCCCAAATTTTATAGAGATAAATTCCTAAAAAACATAAACAAACAAAAAACTTGATAAAAGTAGAGGCTAAAAATCCAATAAAGGCAAATTTAGCCGAATTAAATGCTTGGTTAGAAGTAGCTTGACGATTAAATAAAAGCTCACCCAAGAAGGCACCTAAAAACAATCCTACCAACATACCTAATGGAGGAAAAAAAATTAAGCCAATTATAAGTCCAATGCTTGCTCCCCATGAAGCAAATTTAGAGCCTCCCTTTTTTTTGCTGTAATAACCAGGAATAAAATAATCTGCTAGTGTGATGAAAAGCATGCAAACAAACGTAATGCTTAACAGCCAAAAATTTTGAGGTACATCTGGAATAAGATACAAACTCCATAAACCTAACCAAGAAAGTGGTGGTCCAGGCACTATAGGCAAAAAGCTTCCTAAAATACCACTTACCAAAAAAATTAAACCCAGAATTAAAATCACATATTCCATAATAAGTATATTTCAATAGCTTTGTTTACTTTAGCTAAAAATACATGAATTACTCTTACATGGCGAAATTTATTTTCAGATTATTAATTGTTTTTTTTGTTGTTTCAACTGTGGCTGGACAAAATAGTATCTTAATTAGTGATGAAGACCGTCAATTAATCAATTTTCACATTAGAGATCTAAACGAACATAAAAATCATTCTGTAGCTATAGGTGAACTGATTGCTGAAATGAATTTTTTAGCATCCTTAAATCCAAATGAGCTAAGCAGGTCAGAATATTGGTTGATGAAAGTTGTTCAATTGTATGATTTGGATGCCAATCAAAAAAAAATACAACCGAAATCAAATTTTGAAAATTTAAAGCAGGAGTTATATGAGGAACCATACAGTTCTAGAGGTTTTTATTTTGAAGATGCATTTATTTACGATTTTCCAGAAGAAATTGAAAGCTACTCCTCCATTGAAATTAGTAGACCTTACACCAGGAACTGTAAAGGGATTCCAAGTATTGAAAAACGTAATGAATGTACCCAAAAACGCATACAATTTGCACTGAAACAGCATTTTGAAACTAATCAAGCTATTGCTATATTCAATGAGATGAATGACGAAGTTTTTGTAAGAGATTATGAGGTGACTATTTTTACTCACTTATTGATTGACAAAAAAGGAAAACTACGAGCCCTTCATATTAGTAGTTTTAATAAAAACCTAAGTAGATTAGCTCATAAAGCCATTAGGCGTTTCCCTAGGTTTGAACCTGCAAGATTAAACGGGCAACCTATTGAAGCAAGGTTACATCTGCCAATAACTTTCACTGTTGAAGCTAATGAAGATAATTAGGAGCGATGAGAAAAGTATATTTAATAGTTGTTTTGGTTCTTTTTGTTTCCTGCAATCACAACAAAAAAATGCAGAAAATTGAAAGTATGGTGGAGCAGGAATTGCTTAGAATTACTTTTGAAGAAGTGGATGAGCATCCTTATTTTCCAAATTGTAACGAGTTTGATGGAGAAAATAACTTAAATTGTTTTTACGGTGAACTCAAAAAACACTTATTGTCTGATCTAGAAACTAGTTCTATTAAAATTGAAAATAAACAACAAGCTTTACTTCAAATACATATTAACCAATTAGGTGAAATCAGTCTAATGGGTTTAGATTTAGCTTTAAAAGATTCAACTGAATTTCAAAATTTATTAGAAAAACAAATTCAAAAAATGCCTAAAATATTCCCCGCTCAAAAAAGAGGATTGCTAGTAAATTCTGTATACGAGATTCCTATAGAACTAAAACCTATAAATTAAATTTCAATCTCATCCTTATGTCTACTGGAAAGTCATCTCTAACGGTATTGAGTTGAACAATGTTAGAATAGCCTGATGTGAAGTAGCTTTCCCTGAATATTTGAATTGCTATACCTGCACCAAAGCCAAGTGGAGTATCTAATTCTAGTCGCTTGGATTCTTCTATCAATTCTTGGGAATCGTTACTTGAGCTTGTGTATTTCAAGTCATAATAACTAAAATTGATAAGCTCAGCTTCTAAGTAAAACATAAATTTCTTATGGTTAATTAAATTAAATCGATACCCGATCATAAATTCATTTAAGTCTAAATCAACCACCTCTCCAGGAAAAGACTTTCTAAATTGAAAAACTGCTGAATGTCTTTTAAATTGATCTTTTCCAAAAGCTTCTAATTCTGCCCCTAAAAACAAGATATTTTCATTTCCTTCCCCAATAGAAGAAAAATGAATAAAATTATTTTGTCCACCCCAAAAGCCAAGCCTAGCTCCTACTTGATTAGGTGATTTCTTTGTTGATTTCTCTCTATTATAATCTTTAATAACCCTTGAGATACTTTTTAAATTATACCTTAACTTTAAGGTATTTAAATCACGATCTGAGGTAAGTCTGTTAATTTGATCTATGTACGTTTTTTCCTCTAATTCAATTAGTTCATTTTCCTTCTCTACAAAAAAACGCAACTTTTTATCAGTTTCTAAAATTAGTAAATTCAACTCTCCCTTTTCTATATAGGTTAAATCTGCTCTTAAAACCTCGAAATTTTGTTGAGCGGTAGTTATTTGCGTAAAAAGCAAAATATTAAACAAACCAAGAAAAAGAAATAATCCATTTTTAATTTCCATTGTAAATTCTGTTTTTCCAAATATACTTTAAATTAACACTACTCAATATTGTATACACCAAAACTAAGGGATATATTAAGCTTACTTTTAAAATATCTTGCCAACAAAAAAATTGTTTCAAATGATAAGCAATTTGATACAACAAGTAATAATCGAATAAGAATTTCAACACAAAACCAATAAACCAGTACTCTAACCAGGCAATATTAAAGAAACTTAATCCAATTAGTACAAGTAAACATGCATTTGTAATAAAAATTGTTAAGCTGACTAAAGTGTAAAAGGAATCTTTTAGTTTTGAATTTTTACTTAACCAGCGTTTTCGTTGTTGATAAACAGATTTCCAATCTATTAAACTTTTGGATATTACAACCGCTTCCAAATTAGTACTTATTTTTTTTTGACTTTTTTTAAATGACAACAAAGTAAAAATATCATCTCCACTTGGAATGTCCCAATTATCATCAAAAGGATTAAGCTCTAAAAAAACCGATTTCGAGTAACATAAATTTGCTCCACTACATAGAATAGGATAGTTTAAATTTGCCCACCCAAACCCAACACCTTGCATAGCCAAAAAATCCAAAAACTGAAATTTCTGTATAAATTGAGAAGAATAACTTAAATTTACACTTCCTATAATAAAATCAGAGTTTTCAGACTTGATTAATTTACTATACGACTGCAATAAATTTTCTGGAACTATACAATCAGCATCAAGCGTAATTATATAGTCAAATTGTGATTTACGTATTCCAGCTTCAAGGGCCCGTTTCTTCCCTGTATAGTTTTCTAAGTCTATAAGCTTTAATTCTAAAATTGAAATAAAAGGCTTGATTTGATGTAAATATTCATCTTCTGATGAATCATTTATTAAAATAATTTCGAAATCAGTTTTTGGATAATCTAATTTTTCTAAACTACTTAATAAATTACTTAGGTGATGCGCTTCGTTTCTGAAAGGAATTAATAGAGAAAAGTGTGTATTTTTTGCATTTGCCTCATGCACTCTTGTAGAAATCTTTTGTATTCCTAATGCAGCTCCAAACACAATGATTACGTAGCTTAAAAAAATGATTATTAAAATTAATTCAATCATGTAAGTAACTTGAGGTCTCTGTAATCTCTATTTGAAGTCTTAAAATCAGCCAGCCACCAATCAATGCTGGTATTGCAAAATTTAATACCCACATTAAAAAAGTTGTAAAAAAAATTGTGCCAGGGTCAATACCAAGTCCAGTTAAAATAAAAATTCCCCATGAAGTTTTGACTCCAATGTCTACCAATTGATTGACGGGCAGAATAGAAGAAAGTAAATAAACAACTGTAATCCCTCCATATACCGTTATTAGCTGAAATTCGTTAGAAAAAAAATAAAGAAGAAGTAAATATTGAAAACTAAAGCTTAAATATTTAAAAATCGATAAGCTTTGTGCCTCAAAAATTAATGAAAAATTATTTCTCAAAAATCTGATTTTCATTATTTTGATTACATTCTTATACTTCAACATAAAAGATAAAATTAAGATGAGGCATACAACTGTTAGCAGTAACCAAGTTGTATGACTAAAGAAGCTGATTTGTTCTATCAGCTCTTTAAAATGGGGATGGAGAAATAAAAAGCCCAACCCAAACAAAAGTGTTGTAAACAATTGAGTGTATTGGTGAATCAAATTTAGGGGTAAGATTTCTTTCCAATTTTTATACCAATAAAACTTAGCCAAAAAATCTCCAGATTTTGCTGGAGTTATAGTTGAAATGCAGTGCCCAATTAAACTAACCTGCATAGCTTCTTTTAAACTAGAAGTTGTAAAACTTGAAATCAATTTTTTCCACTTTATAAACTCACAACTCCAATTTAAAGCACTAAGTAGAAGTACAAGGCTAAAAACAAAAAACAACACATAAATCTGCTTATTGAATACTTCGTTTTTTATAAATTTCAAATCAACTTCAAAATTCAATATATGCTTATAAAGAAAAAATAAGCAACACCAAAAGAAGCTATATTTAAGAAATCCTATAAAATAATGTTTAGCTTTGTGTTTCATTAAAGCAAAGTAACAAATAAAAACTGAATTGAAACAAGAGAGAATTATTTTAGGCATAGACCCTGGAACAACCATTATGGGATTTGGTTTGATTAAAGTCATTGATAAAAAAATGGAATTTATTCAACTTAATGAATTAATCCTAAAAAAATACTCCGATCCCTACACTAAACTTAGTTTAATCTTTGACCGTACCATAGAATTAATAGAAACCTATCATCCTGATGAAATAGCCATAGAAGCACCATTTTTTGGGAAAAATGTACAATCTATGCTTAAGCTTGGAAGAGCACAAGGTGTAGCCATGGCTGCAGGACTTTCTAGACAGATTCCCATTACGGAATACCTCCCTAAAAAAATTAAAATGGCCATTACAGGTAATGGTAACGCCAGCAAGGAGCAAGTAGCTAAAATGCTCCAATCTATGTTAAAAATTAAAGAATTACCTAAAAATTTAGATTCTACAGATGGCTTAGCCGCTGCGGTGTGTCATTTTTACAATACCAATAAACCCAATGCAGAGAAGTCTTATACAGGCTGGGAAGCATTTGTCAAACAAAACAAAAAGCGTATTAAATAAAAAAGCTTAACGAAAATATCGTTAAGCTTTAAATTTTTAAACTACTAAATTTTATCTTTTCTTTCTAATTCCGTAGATAGCTCCTGCCAATAAGCCCAGTGCAACAAGACCGTTGATGGGTATTAGCTCATCATCAGTATCATCGTCAAAACCAGGACCTGAACCTGAACCGTCTGTGTCTGGAGGAGGAGGATTTATCTGACTCACTACATCCATAGATGCAAAAACCATAAATATTAATACAAATGATAATTTTTTCATACTTATAAATCTTGTACAAAGATATAATTTTAAATTACTATTAGTAAAATTTTTGTAGAAATTCTACTATTTGTATTTAAAGTTTAAAGTTATTTTTGACATCCTTACCTAAATTATTTATCTTTCTACTAAAACCAATTCTTGGTTATTAAGTACTCAGCAATTTGAACAGTATTTGTGGCGGCTCCTTTTCTTAGGTTATCAGCTACTACCCACATATTGAGAGAATTTTTAGCTGTAAAGTCTCTCCGTATTCTACCCACAAATACCTCATCTTTTCCCTCTGCATATATGGGCATGGGATATTGATTAACATCTACTTGATCTTGAACAACAATACCCTCAGATTCGCTTAATAAACGTTTCACATCGGCAATTTCAAAATCCTTATCAAAACTGATATTAACCGACTCGCTGTGCCCACCAACTACGGGAATTCTAACTGCAGTAGCCGCCACTAAGACCGTATCATCAGATAAGATTTTTTTAGTTTCATGAGTAAGCTTCATCTCCTCTTTAGTGTAGTCGTTTTCTAAAAACACGTCACAATGTGGAATTGCATTCTTATGAATAGGGTATGGATAAGCCATTTCTCCATCCTTTCCTTGGTATTCATTTTCTAGCTGCTGTACTGCTTTTACTCCAGTTCCAGTAATGGATTGATAGGTAGAAACCACAACACGTCTAACCCCATATTTTTGGTGTAATGGGTGTAAAGCCATCACTAACTGAATAGTTGAACAATTAGGGTTGGCAATAATTTTGTCTGATTGCGTAAGTACATGTGCATTAATCTCAGGAACCACTAACTTGATTGCTGGATCCATACGCCAAGCCGATGAATTATCAATAACTCTAGTACCAACTTCAGCAAACTTGGGCGCCCAGACTAATGAGGTCTCGCCTCCAGCCGAAAACAATGCAATATCAGGCTGAAGCCCAACCGCTGTCTCCAAATCAACCACCTTAAACACCTTTTCCTTGAACTTAATTTCTTTACCAACCGACTTCTTAGAAGCTACAGGAATTAATTCAGTTAACGGAAAATTTCGCTCTTCAAGTACTTGAAGCATCATCTGACCAACCATACCGGTGGCACCTACAACGGCTACTTTCATTGTTTTTATGTGTTTAAATTGAATTCATTTTTTTGGCGTATTACGGGCTATCCGTTTCAATTCCTCGGCTTCAAAAAAGTTTTACTAAACTTAAAAAAGAGCTCATAAAATCGCTTTCTTTAAGCAAGTAAATTCATTTTTTGTATCCTCTGGGATTTCCACTCCTATCCCTAACGCAATTCCGTTTAAAAAAATTAAATTTTAAACGCCGCAAAAGTAGTTTATTCCGATTAAAATTAAAAGAAATGAACTATGTAAAATCATAAAAATAACCCGCAAAAGTTAATTTGTGATAAAGCAAATTAATCAGTACATGACAAAAAATAAATTCTCCAAATTCCTTGATATTTGCTCCTCCCCTCAACCCCGATAAATAAACTTTCCGTAATGCAAAGCATTAAACAGTTATCAATTAAAATCACCATAATAAAACACCCTTTTCTCCTTTCTGTTTTATTATAAAAGAAACCGTCATACCAATTGAACTTTAAAATGAAACTAAAATAAATTGAATTATTTGTTGATTTTGTTAGGCAAAAAAATCATTCTCTAGGCGGTAGGGACAAGGCTGTTTTCTTTTCCAGTAATTTCAAATGATAACTGGCATTAGTTAACAAGGTGAAGGGAGAAATCAAGGAAAATCAGGCTTACGCCTTTGGCAGAATGGGGTAAAGCTGATTAGACGAATTTCAATTTTTTGTCGTGTACTTTTAGAAAAATATTTATAAAAAAACTGAATCCTGTTTATTTACGTTGATGCCACTAGCCCTGATTGAAGCGGAAATCCCGCAGGCATAATAGCATATTTTTCTTGGCTTGACAAAGCGACCGGCAGGAAGCTCTTGTGCAAGCCGTAGAAAAATTGGTATTAGGTTGAGGAATTGAAGCGGAAAGCAGGTTCTTGGCTACAAATACACATGTTCATGTAGTTTAGGTAACTGATTCATGATTTCTCTAAAGGTTATTTTTTCTTCTTTACTAATTTCATGGTCACTGAACTGTATCTTTTTTCCATTATTTAAATAAATGGTCCACTCATCAAAATTTCGGTCAATGGCTTCTATTTGATGGACTGCCACTTTTTTCTTTAACCGATACTCTGCAAATATATGAAGTTCACTTGCTTTAAAAATAATCACCCACTTGCGTTGGGTTTCGAGATAAGCAAAGCCAAAGAAAACCGCAATTATACTTATAGAAATTAGGTTAAAAATAATATGGTCATCTGATTGTGAGGCAATGTAAATGTTGTAAGCAAAATAGGCAAAGGCTAAGCCTATAAACAGAGGCGCGCGCCAAGCACGGTAGCGTTTGTTTTTAAATTTTACTTGCTTTTTTCCTTGTAAATCTAATGGCATGGTTTATTTATTGATGTGGAAGGTTTTCATTTCTTCAGTAGCTTCAAAAATTGGGTAATCTTCCCAAATTGAGGGATCATAAGTTTCTAGAATTTCAGCTTCTACTGAAGTGTTGAATTGGGTCTGATCTATTGCTTTCTCCTCTATGGATTCTTGCTCCACAAGGACTAATTCTGTAGTTTCAATCATGTTTAATTCAATAATGAAACGCAATTTGAACTTAATGCGTTCGCTGCGCTCTGGGTGATTTTCTATAAAGGTGAGCGTTCTTCTTAAAAAGGCGTACCTTCCTTCGGTTTCACTTACATAATAAGGAACGTAAAAACCAGCTTCATTTTTAGCATAACGAATGCTATTTTCAGCTTTATGTTGGTTAAATTTTAATCCCAATAACTTCAGGTTGATGCTCTCCAATTTTTTTCCATCAGCTAATTGGTAATCGATTTGAGTGAGTGCAAAATCCTCTTGATCTATGTAAATTTTGCCTTCAAATTTGGCTTTTCGTTTATCGGGTTCAAATGAAATTACATATTGTGGTCTCCCATTTATAATGCTTGGTTCTTCTAGGGTATATTCAAAATACTCAGGCTCTCTCAAGGCTTGAGGCAGGGTATTCTTGTTAATCAAGGACTTTCTTTTCAAGAAGCTTTCAGTAGCAGACTCATTAACCTCATCCTCTTCTTGATCCTCTTCAGTGGAGGTACTCACCATAAAAGAATCATCGTCAGAATTAATATCAACCGAATCAGCTACTTTAATGATTCCTATTTTCATTTTAAAAGTATTATCGGATTCTAAATTCTCAAAAAGCTGGCTCAATGCTTCTTTTTGGTAGTCATCAATACTTCCTTTAGCATCAGTATCAGTAAGCCTTATTCGTTTGATATAATCAGTTAAATAAACCGAATCCTTTTTATACACGTCCTTTAAGCTCTCCGCGAAAAACATGTTTCTAGTCCCCGAAATTCTTTCATTTATTTCATTTAAGGCGTCGTTAATATTTTTGCGCTCTTTTCGTTTTAAATTGTTTGCTTTTTTCAGTTTAAACATCATCTGTTCAGGGAGAAACTGTGTTTTGCCTCGCGTAAAAAGTCGATAACGCTGATTAGTTAATTGATGATTTTTTTCTCGATTTTCGTTAAATTTATTAATAATTTCAACTGCTGAAAGGTTTCTATCTGAAATCACTACTTGGTCTAATAACTCTATTGAAGGTTTCATGATTACTTGCGCATTTTCTTTGAGTTCTTCTACGCTTAAGCGAAGTGTCTCAAAGCCCATAAATGAAAATTCTACTTTATGCGAAGCTTCCAAACCGGAAACATCTATGGTAAAAGCTCCTTCATTATTACTTATACTCCCTTTGTTTTCAGTAAGTTGAATATTAACAAAAGCAAGTGGCTGATTGAACTCTCCATCTGTGACTTTTCCAGAAATTTGTTGGCTGTAACTGATGGTTATGCTTAATAGACAGATGATTAAAAATAGAGCTTTTTTCATTGAGTTAATTTTTGAGGTTGATAAGGTTCAATAGGTATGACGATTTCTATTAGAAAATGTTACGTTTAATTGTTTATTGATTTAAATTTATAAAATTGGATTATTTTAGTTCATATTCTAGGCGCATAGTTATAGAAGCAGTTTTATTTTTATCTGAAGTATTAAAACTTCCTCCCCATGAATACTCATCTGAACTGTTTTGTCCTGTAATTTGAAAAACCCCCATTTTTGCAGTTTTCAATTGTTTTAATTTAGCTCCACCGTGTACTGCAATTTTTTCAGCACGTTCTTTAGCATCTTCTGTAGCTTTAGAAATCATTTCTATTTTTAAATCTGCTAATTGGGTATAATAATACCTTGGAGAATCACTTCTAAACTGAACGCCTTTATTGAGTAATTCAGTTACTTCTCTTGATACTTTTTCAATCAACTCAACATTTTTTTATTCAATTTTTATAGACTGACTTAATTGGTAGCCAACAAATCGATCGCCTATATAATTGCCTTCATAATATTGACTTTCTCTACGTTCTGAATTCTTAATAGACAAAAACACAAAATCACTTTCATCAATTCCTTTGTCTAGTAAATATTGTTTTACAATTTTTCGATCTTTACTCAATAAATCAAAACCTTCGTTAAGGTTAGTGTTTAACCGAGTAAATTGCCCTTCCCAAACAATTAAATCAGAAGTAAAATCAGCTGTACCAGCACCAGTAACTGAAATTATTGAAGGAGGGGTGGCACGATCAACATAAGCCTTACCTAAAAAAATTGAAGCTAATACAATTGCTAACGAAAATAAAACTGACTGAAAGTTTTTCATATTTTTTTTTAAATAATAATAGTATTAAGATTAAAACAGACAAAACAATAAAGTAATTTAATTAAATCACTCCCTAATAAAAGTTGCTTTCTTGATTAAATCGTTTTCTATTTCATAAATCGCAATGATCTTTGAGATTTCATCACTTCCTTGTCTTCCAGAAATGATTTCATAATCCAAAACAGTGGTTCCTATCACGCTTCGGTTAACGACTTGCGAATGTAAATTAGGGGAAGATGCAAATAGGTTTTTATACACTTCGGTTACCTTTTCTTTACCCGAAGCAATTGGTTCTGATTCTCCGAAATTGAAAATTGAAATATCTTCTGAAAATACTTTCATAAAGGCGTCAATATCTTGTTCATTATAGGCTTCCAATTGTGCCTGAACTACTTGAACTGCTTTTTCTTCTGGGCTTTGTGCGAAACTTACAGCGCTGATTAATAAGAAAACAAGTACTATTTTTTTCATCTGTTTATATTTATTGTTTTTTAGTGGTCAGATTCGACACGTATAATCATTTTCCTGTGTGTAGAAAACTTATATGTGCGTGTTTCATGAGTTTTAGATTAACCGATAATTAATTTTGTTTTGATTGGTGAATTTAATTAATTTTCATGAAATATGAATTTTTAAATTGAAAATTAATTGATGGGATTTTGCTAGGCATGACTGGTTATTTTAATAGATTGTTTTTTTAAAAAACAATTTTGTGCAATTTTTGTTTATTTTAAAAACAAAATTCATTTAGTCATTTCTAGGCTTAAGATTGAAAAGGTTTACATATCGATTATTTTCAAATTTATACCAATTAAATTTTAAAATGAGACTTAAAAAAATTGAATCATTTTCTGAATAGGTTGGGCAAAAAAATCAAGCATAACCATAGCCACGGTTTACTTTTTTAACGACTAACCATAAAAGAATTTGGCTAAAGCCAATAAAAAAACACCTATTTATGAACGGGATAAATCCCGTTCATATTGATCGTTAGAAATCTATGTTTTTGATTTGAATTTAAAAAACATATTATACTTTTTCAACAGTTGGGTTTTAGGGGAAGCTTACAATTTTGAACAAACTTAGTTATAGAATTAATCAC
>PXFS01000140.1 GCA_003564185.1 Flavobacteriaceae bacterium | reverse complement strand
TTAATCGATTACCCAAAATTCTTTACGCCAAATGAAGATGGCTTCAACGATTCTTGGAATATCATTGGACTTGCAAATCAAGGAAACGCACGTATTTTAATTTTTGATCGTTACGGTAAATTACTCAAGCAATTAAGCCCGAGTAGTGAAGGATGGGATGGTACCTATAATGGTAGGCAGATGCCTTCAAATGATTATTGGTTTCAAGTAGAATATACAGAGCCAAGAACAGGATCCCGAAAAACCTTCAAATCTAATTTTACGTTGAAGAGGTAGAGCCCTTCCCTAACCCTCCCTCATTGGGGAGGGGACTAAGCCCCCTAACCCCTTCCCAATACTTCGACTATGCTCAGCACAAGTGGGAAGGGGAACTAAAAGCTTTAGGTGATTAGCTGGATGGGACTTTTCGTTCCTCAGTGAGATCAACTCACTAATTTTTGTTTTTCTATAATTAAATCAACTATTTCTTTTGCAGTTGTGAGATCGGATTTGGAAAGCCAAATTTCTAGTCTTTCTTTGTTGGTAATGATCTCTATATTTCTTTTATTAGTGATTTTATCACTATTAGGTGAATTAAGAAATATTCCTAAAAGCACTGATATTATTGTGTCTAACCATAAGAATTCGCCATTATTCAGTTTCACTTTTTTCAAATCGGTATACAAAATTATAGCAATTTTTTTTCGGGTCGGAAATATTCTGAAATTCAACATGATTTTCATCAAATACAACTTTCAACTTTTCCCTTCCTTTTAATTCAATTATTTTCTTCATTTAATATGCCCAGATTTAATCATTAAACAAATTTATCATATTTAAATCTTATGCAGTATTGTTTTTAGACCTGAAATTTGAAAAATTATGAAGTCTTTCCATAGATTGAATAGTTGAAATTTTCAAAATTAAATTATCTAATCAAATTAATTAAGGTTTAACTGGTTATTTGATACAGAAGGTAATGGCGGTGGCGGTGGCATTATATTTCTCATGTAGCTTAAGTATAATCTTAACTGAATTGAATCATTTATTTCTTCTTTTACTTCATCAAATGCTCTTGTTAGTTTTACTAAGACTTTTTCAAGTTCATTAGCTGTTTGCGATGAATCAAAAGCTATTTCAACTAGGGCTTTTCTGATTGAGCGTGCATAGTGGCGACTTTCTCCTTTATTTTTATAATGTTTTTTCAACTTTTCGTTAAGCTTTGAAATAGGGAAACCACCCTCTTTTAAGATGGAATCATTAAAAATTGCCAATATATTGTACTCTTTATAATGCCCTGAACCATAATTATAGGGCATTATTCTTTTAATTATATTGCCATCCTCAAATTCAAACATTAATTTTTGGTATTCAGCGCCATCAAAATTTCCGATTTTATTGGTTAATTGTCTAAAATTTAATGATGTAGTGTCCAGTCGTATTAACTCTATGGTATCCATAGATAAATCTAAATTTGAAGGATAATAACGTGTTTCTGATGGTTGTTTTTGACAACATACAAAAAAAGAGACCATCGTAATTATAAAAAATAACCTTTTCACTATCATAGTGGTCAAAAAAAATTGAAACCTGTCTTTGCTTTAAGCAATTTATCACTTTTCTCTCACATCCAACTCCGCAAAGGGCGTAAAAAAAACTTTGTTTTTGATTTTCTATAAACATACGACCTCTACAAGGTCTGAATTGATGATTGTTTTTTTCTTAGTAATATCTGATCCTGATGTAACGATTATGGATGGTGCTATTTTTCTTCCTACATGCGACCCCGCTGGGGTTGTGGTGCAGAATTGTTTCTGATTTTCTATAAACATATGACTCCTACAGAGTCATGTAGTACAAAAATTGATATTAAAAGTTCAATAGCATATATTTTTATTTTAAATGAGGGTTAAAAATAATGAATATGTTGTTGGCTTTAGCCAAACATTTTATCCATTCAATGTTAAATGATGAATCATTTTGTTGAGTTAATACAATCCCAGCTGGGTCAAATGTATATAGAAGTGTCTTATTTGCAGAAGAGTATATCACTCCAGAGGAGTCTAATTTTTTAACTAGGTATTAGAATAACTTATGCTGATTAAATTTTTGAAAACTGAATTGCGTTAGGGATGGGAGTGGAAATCCTGCTTTGAAAAAGGCTTTAGATTTTCTGGTTTTGAAAAGCGACCGGTAGGAAGCTCTTGAAAAATTATGAAAATCTCAGCGTTTGAGAAGGAGATTGTAGCGAACAGCCCGTAATACGCCCTACTAAATTGTATTTAAAAACTGCAGTAAATAAGAAAAGGGAAGCACAACTTTAGCTTCCCTTTTCCGTCCAACCTAATCAATCAATTGAACAACTCAAATCAATTATAAACCCCTTATTAATTTTTGATGTGTTTTTGATTGTGATTAATTACTAATTACTCAGCTAATAGGTCGTCAATAATTGCCTGAATGGCTTCTACCGATGGAACTGCTAAATTTCCAACGGCCTCTACGGATGAAACTCCTGTGTCTAATAAGTTGGCTTCATCTTGCATACTTGGTAAGTCTGGTCCCATGTAGCTTGGTACATCAAGGCCTAATTCGTAAGTTTCATTGGCAATGTTTAATAATGCCTCTACCGCATTTCCGTTGACTTGTACCGCAACTACTACATCAAAAGCAGCATCTTCTACATCGGTTAAATCTGAAGGTTTAGTGAAACTGGCTTCAACTGATTCAACAAGATCATTTAAGGCTTGCTCTGATGGAAAATCTTCTCCTAAAATTTGCTGGAAATCACCAATTATAGCCACACGATTAGCAACTACAAGAGCTTCGTTAGCGTTTGAAGCGGCTATTGCGTTTTCTGGAGTTGGATTTTCATTATACGCCTCAATTGCGTTCATGGCGTTTGTTCGTGCTTCTTGATCTACTTCCACTCGCATAAATGTACCGTCTGCAACAAGCTCACCAATATCTTCGGTTAAGTCTCCAATAGATCCGTTTATAAAATCGGCTACTCCGTCAATTGCACCTCTTAACTCTTCATAGGTTGCTAAGGCTTCTGCATTTTCCATTAATAATTCGTCAACAATTGCTTGAATGGCTTCTACAGAAGGTACGGCTAAATCTGCTACAGCTTGTACAGACATTGTGGCTGTATTCAATAAATCGGTTGTATTAGTCATATCACTTACAGATGGAGCATTGTAAGCAGGTACATCTAAACCTAATTCAAATCGGTTATTAGCAGCATTTAACAAGAATTCTACTACTGCACCATTGGTTTGGACATCTACAATAATTTGGTATGCCGACATCTCTACTGCATCTAGGTTTTCGGGCATATTAATGCCTTCTTCAACACTATTAATGAAAGCAGTTAAATCGGAATCACTTGGAAAATCTTCAGCTAAAATTTGCTGGAAATTTTCAGCAATGGCAACGCGGTTGGCAATAACTAATGCTGAAGTAGCTTCGGCAGAGGCAATTGCGTTTTCATCTGAAGGATCCATATTGTAAGTTTGTACAGCGCTTGAAGCCATATTTCTTACGGAAGAATCTACCATTGAAGCAGTAAAATCGGCTTCGGTTAGTGTTCCTAAATCTTCGGTTAAATCTCCAATAGGACCGTCTATAAAGTCGGCTACTCCATCAACAGCCATTTGCACTTCGCCAAAACCTTGCAAAGCTTCTTCTGCCATTGGCATTCCATTGTCGTCGTCACTACTACAGCTTACAAAAGCAAAGGCTAAAGCTAATAGTACAAAAATTGAGTTTGTTCTTAAATTTTTCATGATTTACTATTTTTAATTTATGTTCTTTACCTTACTTACGAAGTA
>PXFS01000123.1 GCA_003564185.1 Flavobacteriaceae bacterium | reverse complement strand
ATATTTCCAAAGTAATACATTTCTGTGTTAAGGGACACATTAAATTGTTCTGAAAACACATAAGTTAAGTCTAGAAAACTAAAATTATCGGTATTGGTAAACCGATTTGAAAAACCATCTTGCGTAGTTTCTACTTGACTTACTCTAAATTCTGTACCAATATGGTAATTAAAGCCTCCTAAAAAACCAGAACGCATTTCAATACCAAAATTATACATTTTATTATCCACCTCTCTAGCTCCCGATTGATTTACAAAATTGATAAAGTTAGTTTCACTGTAATTCAGCTTTAGCTTTACATTGCTTGAAATGCCTTTAAAATAGCGATCTATCTGAGCGTTTAAGTTGAACAATTCTTGGTCTTGAATAAGAATTTTTTCATTAATTTGAAATTCTTGCTGAATGAAGGATTGTGTGGAGAAAAAATCGTGATTTTGCATATAATTAGCTGAAAAATTAGCAAAAAAACGATCGCCAAAATTACCTAAGCGATACATCAACATATAACTTGACGCATTTAATTGAGTAGGTTGGTTTATTCCTCTGCTGAAGCCTCTAAAATTAGTTAAAATATTATTTTGATACACGTCTATAATTGAAGCATTGTTGGTAGAATAGGAATAATTGGCAATAAAAGTATTTTTATTATTTAACTCCCACCTCATGTTTAGTTTGGGTTGTAAATAAAAGAAATCTTGGTTTTGTGATTCCCCTTCTAACTGATTAAGGCGATTCATTAATTGATGGCCATCTAAATTTAAACTTAAATTGAGGTTGTTTTTTAGTTGGTGTAAATACTTTCCTTTAGCGTAAAAATCACTTACTTGGTATTGGGTTAAATTTTGAAAACCATTGGGTGTTATTGAATTATTATCAGCGTCAAAAAGTTGAAAAGTAGAATTTAGCCTATCATCTCTGTGGGTTGCACCTACAACAGCTTCAACTAAATCTTTGTTTTGTTTTCTGTTTTTATATTCAGCTTCCACTCCAAAAAACTGCATTCTATTTTTACTCAATTGCCCAACAGATTCGGTATCCTCTGCATTTTCAAATAAGTCGCCAAACAAAAATTGATTATTTACATAAGCTTGTGGACTTTCTTCATTAAGGTATCTTCCACTTACTAAAAACACTTTTTGTTCATTCAATTTATGGGTATAAAGCACTTTTTGATCAATGAGTTGGTTGTCCTCTTCAAGAGATTCTAAGGTAGTATTCCCATTAAAAATCAAATTACTTAAGGTAGAGTTATCGCTAAAATTATAGGCTCCGGTATATTCTAGCATTTTGTTATCGGCAATATCATAGGTATAATCTATTTTTCCAAAACCAATAAATTTGCGTTTATCCATAGAAAAATCTTCTGTATTAGTGAAACTTTGATTATCTAAAAGAAAATCTGTGGTTGAATTTCTAAAAAACTCCTGTTGATCCCAGTTAAAAAAGCCTAAGGTTCGTAACTTCATCTTATCATTTAAGTTATGAATGGCGGTAAGCGAAGCTAATTTAGCCTTATTAAAGTTGGTGCGTTCTCTGCGTAATTGAGGCACCTCGGTGGAAAGGTTTAGCAAGTTGTAGGCGCTTTCGCCATCACCAACGCTACCGGGTTGGTCATAACGCATAGGGCGAATCATTTGGCTAATGTCTCCAATGGCATCTACACCTACATTATTGGTATTGCCTAAAAAATAATACTTGCTTTTTTTACCAAAAGACATTAAGTTAACTCGGTTTTTATGATACACTTGGTCAAAACCACCAAGGCCTAAATCGGCATTGCCAAACCATTCTTGCTTGTAATCTTCTTTAAGTTGGATATTCATGGCTACGCGGTCACTTTCTTCAATTCCTTTTAGTAATTTATTAAGTGAGTATTTATCGTATATTTCAATTTTATCAACAGCCTCAGAAGTCATATTTTTACTCAATACCTTGTAGCCCTTTTCAAACAAATCATCACCATCAACCATAAGTCGTTCTATTTCCCGATCCCCCACTTTAATGGTGCCGTCACTTTCTACATTAACCCCTGGTAGGTTTTTGAGTAAATCTTCAACCACTACTTCATCTCCACGTTTGAAGCTATCAGCATCAAAAATAACGGTATCTTTTTTGGTTTGTATGGGGCTTTCTGAAGTAATAATCACTTCATCCAATTGCATTTGCTCTTCCTTTAAACTTACTTCAATTTTTAGGGGTGCTTGACTTGGTAAGCTTATTTCTACTTCTTTTTTGGCGTACCCCAAAGAAGTAAAAGCCAGGAGATATTCTCCTTCTTCTTCGGTTTCTAAACTAAAACTTCCATCTTGTTTTGTGCTGGTAAAACTTATAATATTTTTTTGTTCTTTGGTTTGAAGAATAATATTAGCATACGCAATAGGCTCACCAATGCTATCGGTAACTTTTCCGTTAATTGTGGTTTGCCCAAAACTAAAAAAGCTAGCTAAGGAAAAAAATATCAGGTATATGTAGATTGGTGTTTTCAATTTGGGTTTTAAACTTAATTTGCTAAACTAAAGGAAATTATACAACTTAACAGTGCATCTTTTATTTACTCATCAAAATTTAGAATTTATTATTACAGCTCTTTTATTATGTCTCTAAGTCAATTTATATTTAACTGCTTTTATTAAATCGTTTGCCATTTAATACCAAATAATAGAGCTATCTAAAAATTATTTAATCAAATTTTTCTAGGATTAAGGGATTACTTTGACTTTTATCAACGCCTTGAAAAACTCCTCTCGGGAAAAGTGATTCTAAATATACCTCAATTTTTCTATCTTTACTCTTATAAAGCTTAATGTATTCTTCAAGAGATATAGTGGACTTGTTCATTAACTTTTCTTTTTTCATCCTTATCTTTTCTTCAACTTTGAAAGTGGTATTCACATTATAGGCAGTAACTGTAAACCTTTTATCTTCATTATTTAGCTTCAAAATTAATCCAGGCAAACCTGTTATTTTCCATGGGCCATAATTCACAGGAATAGAGGTAGTGAACCAAGCTTCATAACTTATTCCTCGAAATTCTCCAAATGCCTGAAAGCATTCAAAACCGCCTATTCTTCTCTTATTGTTTGTAATCTCCCATTCTATGTTAATTAACGAATCCTTGACGCTATAGAATTCAATAGGAACTGGTTCTCTAAAAATTAACTCTTCTCTATTATAATTTATATAAACTTGTTTAGGTTCATCATAAATCGGTAATTCAAATTGATTTCTATTGCGTGTTTCAAGAGAATCTAAATTAGATTCATAGAATGACTGATTACTATCAAAGAATAAATTAAAATAATAAGGTTCCTGATAACCCTCGTATTCAACTTTGTAATTAACTTGTCCTTGCTGTCCATAACAAAATATATTTACAATATACAAAAGATAAATAAAAAATGGTTTTTCCATTGATTTGAAAGTTTTAAACAAAGAGAAGTGATTGATTACCACTTCTCTTCTTAAATTAAAATTTAATTTATAGTATATTTAAGGAGTTGGTGGCTGAATTACTATCCAGTCACAACAAATTTTATAAACTGTAAAAGTTCCATCTCCATTTGGCATATGGATTTCACATATACCAGTTTGACATGCTGGCGGAATTTGATCATTATTGTCAATAATCTTAATTTCATAAGTATCAATAGCAGTATTTTGATTTACAAAATCAGCACCTGCAAAAGACAAGCCTGTTGTAAAAATAAAAGCTAAAGCTAAAAAAAATTTTTCATTTTACTAATTTTTAAAAATAAGTTTTTTCTTCAGTTTTACGACATAAGCGGTCGTCTTCGTTTTAAAGTAAATTTATACTTAAAGTTTACGTTCACGTCTCATGAAAACT
>PXFS01000138.1 GCA_003564185.1 Flavobacteriaceae bacterium | reverse complement strand
TAATTCGCCTGCTTGTACAGGTTTCCAATAATCAGCTTCTAAGGCTTCAACAACAATTGCAGAGGTAATGGTTTTACCAACTTCTGTACCTATACCAGTTAAAAAAATCTCTTTATTCATAGCTTCATTTCCGCAATTATGATAATTAAACTAACCACTGTTTTAGCAACTTTAATACCGCTTCCATTTCTGATGGATTGGTATAAGCACGCAAACAAAAACGGATTCGCTCTTGGCCTTCGGGAACGGTAGGACTTTTAATTGCTTTCACATGAAACTCACGTTCTTGAAACTTTTCAGCAATTTCGGTAACCTTATTGTTTCCTGGAATTACACAAGATTGTATTTGCGAGAAACTTTCCACAAAATACTGATCTAGCCTCAACTGAAAACACATGCTCCTAAAAAAACTGATATTTTCTTTCAACCAATTTAATTCTTCTTTCTTTTCCGCTAATAGTTGGTGAGCGGTATAAATTTTTGCCACTTGTATTGGACTTAATGCTGTAGTGTAAATTAAGCTTCTAGAAAAATTGACTAAGTAGGTTGTTAATTCTTCACTTCCTAAAACAGCAGCGCCTTCAATACCTAAGGCCTTTCCGAAAGTAACAACACGTGCAAAAACATCTTTTACATCGTGTTCTGAAAGCAAATCTTCTAAGGGAAAAATTCCATTGGAATGTGCTTCGTCAATAATCAAATAGGCCTTGTGTGCTTGACAAAGTTCTAAAAAACGATTTAGATTTGGACCATCTCCATCCATAGAAAAAACCGCTTCAGTAATCACAAATACATCAATTTCATCACTTTCAAACTTGGTAAGTAATCGCTCTAAATCGGAGGAATCATTGTGTTTAAACTTATAGGCTTTCGCATGAGAAAGCTGCATACCATCACGAATGGAAGCATGAACTAATTCGTCATAAAGAAAAATAGTATTTCTTAGACCAATAGCCGAAAGTAATCCTAAATTGGCGGTATAACCAGAATTGAAAACACAACTTGATAAACTATTGTAGTGGGCTGTTAAATAATCTTCTGTAAATGGATATAAGGAATGATTTCCACTTAAAAGTCTAGAACCGCCAGCTCCGTTGAAACTAAGCTGATGCTCCTCTACCAATTGGGTTGCCTTTTCAGAAATTTCTTTTAGCTGATTAAAACCCAAATAATCATTAGAAGTAAAATCGTAGGTTAACGAAGTCTGACTTAATTTTCTAAGCAAGTTACTTTCCGCTCTCTTCTTCAATTTTTCGTTCAGGCTATTTGGAAAGCTCATAGGTTGTTAATTTATGTCGTTTATTTCTTTTCTTCTTCTTTTTTCTCTCGAATATTTTTTTCAGCTACGTCTTCGCTTAACAGCTTGTGGTTCTTTTTATCGTATTTTCCTTCTAAGTCGTCTATTACTGAATTTTTCCACATCTTGTTTCCGAGAAAGTAAGAAGTTCTTCCAATGAGGTGAGCGCCAACAGGAGCAGTTAAAATGATAAATATAATGATGGCTTGTACGCGAGTTGATACTGAAAAGTCATTAAAATAAAGTGCTGCAGCTCCTAAAAGCAAACCCACCCCTAATGTGGCCGCTTTGGTAGTGACTGAAATTCTTAGAAAAGCATCAGGCATTCGTAAAATACCAATGGCTGCTAACATAGCAAAAATAGCTCCTAAGGTGGATAGTATATAAATTAATAGTTCACTCATCTTTTTTGTTTCTTTTTTCTAAATAATAGGCAAAAGCCACCGTTCCTAAAAAGGCGATTAAAGCTAGAATTGTAGCAATGTCAAGAAAGGTAGGTTTGTCGTTTATAATACTGTAAATAGCAATGATTCCAATACCAATAGTAATCACTAAATCTAAAGCTACTACGCGATCTACAATCCCTGGCCCAATTAAAAAGCGAATAAACACCACTAATGAGGATAGTGATAAAATAGGTAGTATGATATAATAAAGATAATCGTGTAAATTCATCGTAAAATTCCTAAAAGTTTGCGTTCAAATCCATTTTTAATTTCGTTGATAAATTCTTGTTTATCATAAACGTACATGGCATGAATGTAAAGTACTTTCTTATCTTCAGAAACATCTAAACTAAGCGTTCCTGGAGTAAGTGTAATTAAATTAGCTAAAAGTGTAATTTCAGTATCTGTTTTGGCATCTAATGGCAAGGCTACAATACCAGGTTTCATTTTGTTTTGTGGAGTAATCACTTCATATGCTACTTGAATATTCGCTTTAATTACTTCCCATAAAAAGAAGAAAATAAAAGAAATTAATTTAGGTATAAGCTTAAAATACTTTTCCGTTTGACTGTCTTTTGAACTGATGATCCAAAGAATGAGAAAAGTAACAATAAACCCAAAAACAAAGTTCACTACCTCAAAGCTTCCAGTTAAGAACACCCAGATAATGGTAAGTAATATGTTAGTTAAAAATTTTCCTCTCATCTTAAATTACTTAAAAACTGCATCAAAATAAGCTTGTTTATCAAATACCTCACTGGCTATGCGTAACGATACCTGTTGAATATGTTCTGCGCCAAAGCCAATATACAAAGAAACAATAGCAAGAAAAACAATTGGGACTACATATTGCATTTTTTGATACCTGCGCAACTGATCAAATTCAATAAATTTCTTCGATTTTTTTGTTTCTTTACCATCTTCCCAAAAGGCTTTTGCCCAAACATGTGCAATAGCAATTAGTGTTAATAAACTTCCAAAAATAACAGCCCCAAAATACCAGTAATTTCCTTCATTAAAACCGGCTAATAATAATGATAATTTAGGCCAAAATCCAGATAAAGGTGGAATACCTACTAAGGAAAATAATGGTATAGCCATTAACAAACTTAGTTTAGGATAAGATTTATAAATGCCCCCTAAGCGGTCTAAGCTGGTAGTTGATTTTAATCGATAAATTAGTCCTGAAACCAAAAATAAATTTGTTTTCACCACAATGTCATGAATCAAATAAAAGATAGCACCAGCAATAGCTACTTCCGTAAACAAGCCAAGTCCACCAATCATAAATCCGATATGACAAATAATTAAATAAGAAAAAACTTTCCTGATATTTTTTTGAATAATAGCGCCAATTCCTCCACTAAAAATAGTAAGTATAGCTAAGCTTTGAAGCATAATTTCAATAAAACTATCATTGACAAAAATCAAGGTAAAAACTCGTATTAAGGCATACACTCCTACTTTGGTCAACAATCCTGAAAAAATTGCTGAAACTGCAGAAGGTGGAGTGTGATAAGAGGCGGGTAACCAAAAATACAACGGAAAAACAGCTGATTTTATACCAAAGCCAACCAAAAACAAAAAGGCGGTAACATCTACCAATGCTTGGTTATTCACTAATGGAATTTTCTGCGATAAATCGGCCATATTTAAAGTTCCAGTTAGTCCATAAAGCACGCCTAAGCCGGTTAAGAAAATCATTGACGCTAAGAAATTAAGCGTAAAATACTTTACTGCACCTTCCAGCTGATTCTTTTCGCCGCCCAGGCTAATCAATACAAAAGAGCTTATGATGATAATTTCAAACCAAACGTATAGGTTAAACATATCACCTGTTAAAAAAGCGCCATTTAAGCCCATGAGTAAAAAGTGAAAAACACTAAAAAAACCGAATCTCAATCTGGCTTTTATCACCGATACAGCAGCAAATATAGAAACTGCAAAGCCCGCAATTCCTGTAAGAAGAACTAAAATTGAAGCCAATGTATCTCCTACAAAAGTAATTCCAAATGGAGCTTCCCAATTTCCCGCTTGAAAGGTTTGGATTCCGTTATCCCAAACATAAATAAATACCCAAATGGAAGCACACATCGCCAAAAAGCTACCGGTAATTGAAAG
>PXFS01000152.1 GCA_003564185.1 Flavobacteriaceae bacterium | reverse complement strand
TTTTGATTTGTGTACCAAAAATGGTATTATTGGTAGTCACATGAAAATAATCTGCATCTGAAGGCACTTCGTATGAATTAGGAATATAATTGTAGTTTTTATCTTTTGAAGAAGCTACAACTTCAACTTCACCAAGTAACTTGGCTTCCTTTATGGCTTTTGCAGACCAGGTTCCGGTATCTAGATAAGCTGCTTTTTTATCCAGAAGATTAAAAGCTGTCATCAAAAACTGATAACTAGCACCACCTTGAAGAAACAGAGCAGTATATTCATTTGAATTAAGATTTAGGTGTTCCAATGCAAGTGATCTTGCTTTTTCCATTATCTCAACAAAAGCCTTACTTCTATGCGAAATTTCTAAAATGGATAAACCTGAATTATCAAGATTTAATACTGATTGTGATGCTTTTTGGAATACACTTTCTGGTAGGATACAAGGTCCTGCACTAAAATTGTGTTGCTTCATTTTTTGAAGTTTATACGTTATTATATTTTCAATAAAAATGCTAAAGTATCAATATTATCTGCATAATCCCAAAGATTTGGTTGCTGAGTTTTACCAAAATCAGTTGAGATGACATCAGTTGCTGAATATTTTGACACAATACACTGTATTTCATTAGATTGCGACTTTAACTGAGACCATATTTTTTTCTTATTATTATACCTTTCATAAAAGATACAGCCTATAGGTGAACTTAAAGATTCATCTTCTTTTAAAAGAACGAAATTATTATCCAAAAGTTTCACTTGACTCATCAAATAAACGGCTTTGTTGTAATCGTAATTGTTGACGTACTTATCGTGACTCAACAAGGAAGAAAACTCATAAATAGCTTCAAAAAAATATTTGAAGTCGTAGTCATCCGGAACATATAATTTAGATACGCTTCTACAACCCAAACCAAAATACCTAAAAATATCTTCACCCAAGTTTTTTAAATCATCTTGTGTTTCACTGCCGTCTAAAATGGCAACTGAATTTCTGTTTCTTCTTATAATATTAGGATAATTTTTAAAGTAATATTCAAAATATCTTGAAGTATTATTGCTTCCAGTAGCAATTACCGCATTAAAATCATCCAAACGGTCTTTTTTGATTTCAATGTGGGTCTTAAAATAATCATCTTTTTCAGCTAAAAAATTAATAATAAAAGGGAGTAAAAGTGAATCATTAGAAGAAGGTTTTATACGTAAATAATGCCCTACCATACTTACACAAATAAAGTCATGAAAACCCACTAAGGGTATATTTCCTGCCATTATGATTCCAACTTTATTAGGCGAAATTTCTTTAAATTCATAGTTCGCTAACCATTTAGAAAAATGTTCCTCCGTTAAAATTGAAGCCCAAGATTTTAATGAATGTTTTAATTGTTCTAAGGTAAACCAAGCATTATAATGTTTGGCGTTTAATAGTAAATCATGAAAACTAATTATATCTTGATTTTGAGAAGTATATATTTCACTTTCGTTATAATCAAGGTAAGATTGAAAGAAATTTCCTAATTGAATAAAAGCATTTTTTCTGTTAAGTAAATCCATTTGTGTTGTCTGTTGGGCTTTAATTTTTTAATTTTGTAAAAGTACATAAAACCAGAAAAAATGGCTATTAAAATAACAGACGAATGTATAAATTGTGGTGCTTGTGAGCCCGAGTGCCCCAATACCGCAATATATGAAGGAGCAGATGATTGGCGTTATTCCGATGGAACCGATCTAGAAGGCGATATTGTTTTGCCTAATGGAAAAAAAGCCAACGCCGATGAAGCGCAAGAACCAATTGATGACGAAGTATACTACATAGTTGCAGATAAGTGTACAGAATGTATGGGCTTTCACGAGGAACCTCAATGTGCAGCGGTTTGTCCAGTAGATTGTTGTGTTCCAGATGAAGAACATGAAGAAACTGAAGAAGAACTACTTGGCAAACAATCCTTTATGCATAAAGATAACTAAGTAAGGTTAGCTTTGATACAATCCGCTTCAATCAACGAAGCGGATTTTTTTTTAAAAAAAAGAAAACAATAATTAACACTTGAAAAATTTATATTTACTTTTGAATTAAAATTCAGTGTAATGAAAAATATTTTCCCACTTTTAATCATCATCAGCCTTATAACAACAATTCATTTAACTGCTCAAGAAGATGCTGAACAAGGATTGCTAGAGAATTATGATGAAATCATTGATAAGTCTAATAATTATGAAGACTATAAAGTTGTAAAAAAATTGCAACTGAAGAATTTCAGAAGAAATTTAGCTCAAGAATTAGAACAACTTGACACAGAAATTTCTGAATTGGAAAAAAGTTTAAAAGACGAAAAAAACAAAATAGCAGATTTACAAAATCAATTAGAGAATACACAAAACAAATTGCAAAAAACTACTTCAGAAAGAGATCAAATTTTTCTATTTGGCTCACCGATGAGTAAAGATGTTTATCAAACCACCATGTGGGGAATAATAGGCGCTTTAATCATTCTGTTAATTTTACTTTTAATCAAATTTAAAGCTAATAATAATACCACAAACGAAGCAAAAAAACAATTGAACTCGGTGGAAAAAGAATTTGAAGATTACAAAAGAAAAGCTTTAGAAAAGCAACAAAAATTAGGAAGAGAGCTTCAAGACCAAAAAAACTTAGTGAATAAACTTAAAGGCAACAAACAATAGTATGCGTATTGACATTATAAGTGTTGTCCCGGATCTTTTAGAAAGTCCGTTTAGTGCCTCTATTTTAAAAAGAGCTATTGAGAAAGGCCTAGTTGAAATTCACTTACACAATTTAAGAGATTATACCTCCAATAATTATAAACAAGTAGATGACTATCAATTTGGTGGTGGAGCGGGAATGGTTTTGATGATTGAACCCATTGATAAATGTATTTCAAAATTGAAATCAGAACGCAATTACGATGAAGTTATATACATGACTCCCGATGGTGAACAAATGAAACAGGGATTAGTAAATACTTTATCGCTTAAGAAAAATCTTATCATTTTATGTGGTCATTATAAAGGCGTAGATGAACGCGTAAGAGAACATTTTATTACCAAAGAAATATCGATAGGCGATTATGTGCTATCGGGAGGCGAATTAGGTGCGGCGGTTTTGTGTGATTCCATCATCCGCTTAATTCCAGGGGTTTTAGGCAATGAAACTTCAGCTTTAACCGATTCTTTTCAGGATCAACTTTTAGCTCCTCCTATCTACACCAGACCCGCTGAATACAAAGGATGGAAAGTCCCTGAAATTCTAACTTCTGGAAATTTTGCCAAAATTGAAGATTGGCGTGACGAACAATCCTACCAAAGAACAAAAACAAGAAGACCTGATTTGCTGGATGAGGAATAGGCGTTTCTATAATTGAAAAGAATCTATGGGGTTCTAGTCTTTATAGAAATAATATTCGACCTCGCTGGGGTCATGCTAAACGGTGATTTTACTTTGCTCTAAACGTGCGACTCCCGATGGGATGGAGATGAATTGTGGTTTTCTTCAATAAAAATGCGACCCCACTGGGGTACTAATCACGTTTTTTGTATACTATTGACTAACAACGTCTTGTTTTGGCTTCTGGCTATTTCAATTTTTTATAAAAGACTACATTTTGTTTAGCATCGAGCTTTCCTTTACTGAGCGATAGTCGAAGTATCAAGTAGTGGTCGGTTCTCGACTCCGCTCGAACTTGAAACAAGGTTAAAAAATGTCACTTCTTATTAAATAAAATTTACAAAATTTTCAGGAGCTCGAGAAGAACAATGATTATTGTTTTTTTATAAATAAGCAAAAAAAACTAAAGCTTCTCCCATTCTTTAATCAACATATCAATCCCCTCCTCTCCTTCTTTTGGAAATGCTGTGTGAAATGCTTTATCGGTT
>PXFS01000156.1 GCA_003564185.1 Flavobacteriaceae bacterium | reverse complement strand
TTCATGTCTAAAATACGGTGAGTGCTTCTACCTTGTAGTAGCATTCTCTTTTTTTGGTTATACTAACTATCTATTTTTTAGTTTGGTTTAATGGTTAATGCTTCAAAAAAAAAAAAAAAAAACGAAATCCAGTTGCTATAAATGTTAAAATTTTACGCTTTACCTACTTTTTAAAAGTCAAACCTTCCTCAAACATCCTGTTACTGAAAAAATAATGCCTATTGCTGTAAGTTTTATATATTTGTTCATTAATCATTATTTTAAGAAAACGCTTCATTTTTATCCTTTAAAAAACAATTTTGAATGAATTATTTTAAATTATTTCTGTCTTTTCTTGTTTTGATTGCATGTCTATTTGTAGAAGAAATTGTGCTTTCAGTTGTTGAAGAGCCTGGCAATTTTCTAGGCTTAATTATACGTCATAATGTAATCTTCATCAGTTTATCTTTAACTTGGTTTCTAATATTAATGGTGAAGTTTTTTAAAATTGAGTTATTAAAACGTTTTGACATCAATAAAGAGGATAACCTTAGGTCTAGAAAGGTATACACTCAAATCAATTTATTAGAAAAGGTAGTAGTTTTTGTGATTATTGTTTTTGGTGTTGGTATGGTTCTTATTTCTTTTGAAAGTATACGCCAAATTGGTATTGGTCTTTTTGCTTCAGCAGGGGTTGCAGGGATTATTATTGGACTTTCAGCCCAGCGAGTAGTGGGCGCCTTATTAGCTGGTATTCAAATTGCCATTACCCAACCCTTCCGAATTGATGATGCCGTTTTGGTAGAAAATGAATGGGGATGGATTGAGGAAATTAACCTTACTTATGTAGTGGTTAGAATTTGGGATAAGCGAAGGCTTGTGCTACCTTCGACTTACTTTTTGGAAAAACCTTTTCAGAATTGGACAAGAAACTCTGCTGATATTATTGGAAGTATATTTTTGTATACCGATTATCAAGTTGATTTTGAATCGCTACGAAAGGAATTAACACATTTATTAGAAAGCACAAGCCTTTGGGACAAAAAAGTAAATGTGCTTCAGGTCACAGACGCCAAGCAACATACCGTAGAAATTCGGATTTTAGTAAGTGCTCATAACTCACCAACCGCATGGGATTTAAGGGTGTTTATTCGTGAAAAAATGATTGAATTCATTCAAAATAATTATCCTGAAAGTCTTCCTAAGTCCAGGGTATTAATTAAGCATCCTGAAGATGCTAAGGGAAGTAAGGAAGAGGATTCTTGATTTTTAGGAAAGTAATTTTTAAGATAAAACCTGCTTACACCTATTTATCATTTGAACTAACTGGTATAAAAAACTCACTTACCCCAAAAATTAAAGGTAAGCGAGTTAATTATTAATTATAATACGTTTTTTTTAATTATCCTGAATACCAAAATCTGCATAGGCTTGCATGCCATGTTCATGTTTATCTAATCCTTCTTCTTCAGCTTGTTGGTCAACTCGAAGTCCTAGACTATACTTTAATGCAAGAACGATTAGCGTAGAAGCAATTAAGCAGAACACACCAATTATTAGCAGTGATAAAAATTGGATCCACAGTTGATTAAGCCCAGCCATTTCTCCAAAAATTCCGACAGCTAATGTTCCCCAAACTCCACAAAAAAGGTGAACAGGAATAGCTCCAACAGGATCATCTAAGAACAAACGGTCAATTAATCGTACGGCTAAAATAACTACCACTCCAGCAATTAAACCTATGATTACTGCTTCGGCAGGCGACATGACATCAGCGCCCGCTGTAATTCCTACCAATCCACCTAACACCCCATTAATGAACATGGTAACATCAAGTGATTTGTACCTAAAAAGAGTATACAAGGCTGCGCTCACTCCTCCAGCAGCAGCAGCAAGACTAGTAGTTACCAACACTTTTGAGGTTAAATCGGCTTGTGCAGATAAGACAGAGCCACCGTTAAAACCAAACCAACCAAACCATAGAAAAAATAATCCCATTACAGCTAAAGGTAAATTGTGACCTCTTATGGCTTGCGATTTTCCTTTTTTAAATTTCCCATACCGAGCTCCTAAAAAATATACAAACACAAGAGCAGCCCAACCTCCAACGGAATGTACAATAGTAGACCCAGCAAAGTCATAAAATCCCATTTCTTCTAAAAATCCACCTCCCCATTGCCACGAACCAACAATGGGATAAATCAAACCTACATACACTACACTAAAAAGTACGAAGGCTTGTATTTTTACGCGCTCTGCTACAGCCCCAGAAACAATGGTGGCTGCGGTGGCTGCAAACATGGCCTGAAACAAGAAATCGGTCCAAAAGGTATATCCTCCTTCAGCATAATCGGATGTTAATCCATTTTCAGGAAGCTCTAATCCAAAATTAGCAAAGCCAATATAACCATTAAAATCGCCTGGATACATTAGGCTAAAACCAATACCATAATACAATAGTAGGCCCGTACAGATTATAAAAATATTTTTGAAAAGTATATTAATGGTATTTTTCTGCCGTGTTAGTCCTATTTCAAGCAATGAAAATCCAAGGTGCATGATAAATACTAATGCTACACAGAGCATCATCCATAAATTGTTTGTAGTAAGTAAAACTTCTTCCATGATGATTAATTTATTGCGTTTGTTCCTCTCTCGTTAGTTCTAATTCTAATTACTTCAGAAACAGGACTAACAAATATTTTTCCGTCTCCAACATTTCCAGTTTTAGCCGACTTTCTAATGGTCTCCACCGTTTTTTCCAAAAAATCTTCGGTAACAATTAGCACAATATACCTGCGCTGAATGTCTGTAGTACTGTATTCAATGCCGCGGTAAACACTTCCTTTGGTCTCATTGCCTACACCTGTCACATCCCAATAACTAAAAAAGTTGACTTCAATATGCTGAAGCGCTTCTTTTACCTCATCAAATTTTGATTTTCTAATAATTGATTCAATTTTATACATGACCTCTAATTTTAGGGTAAAATTATTTAAATATGCAATACAATCAAAAAACCCCCTTAAATTTAAGGGGGTTTATTTTGTGAATTTGTTATTTTTTAAAAATTACCCCATTAATATTATAGCATATATGAAGTTTAATTGCTAATTAAAATTGTTTTCATCAAAAAACATATCTTCTACAAGGTTTGAATTATCAATATCATAAGTTGAATTTATTATTTAGATGCTTTCTAAATTTTAGACTATTTTTTTCTTAATATTTCAGCAAAAAGCATGTATTTATTTACTTTTATGCAAAAACAAACACATGAAAAATTTACTTACAATTTGCTGCATAGTGGCACTATATGCTTGTCAACCTCCACAAGAACCTGTTCAAGGGGATTGGATTACAGGCACAGAGGAAGAGAAGTTAGAGAAAATTGAAGATCACTTCCAAGGCTTTGGAAAGGCCATGTGGGAAGTGAGCTATAGATACAAAGAGCTTTATGCGGCGGGCAAAAACAAAAATTGGGAATATGCTGAACACCATATTGAAGAAATAGAAGAGGCTATAGAGTTAGGTTTAGAGCGAAGACCAAAACATGCAGAAGCTTCTGAGCATTTTTTAAATGTAGCCCTCCCTGAATTAGAAAAAGCTATTCAAGACCGTGACTCCATCTTGTTTTTTGAAAAATATGAGCAAATGAGAGTGAGTTGTAACGCGTGCCACCAAATGAGAGATCATGGGTTTATAAAAGTTAAAACACCTGAATTTTATGAATCTATAGTTGAATAACACAGCTAGATTTCAAAGTCAGATGGCTTGACGGATTTCCAATGCTGAAGCGAGGCTTTAAATTCGTAATTAAATGTAAAGTTGTTAGCTTTAAGGTAAGCAGGTTTAATATATGTTGGAAAACCAGCTTTCTTAACCCGAACTGGATGTATATCTGATTTTTTACCAAGAATTTTGCTTACTAATTGGAGCATTGTAGCAATCAAGACTAAAACGGGAATAGGTAATGAAAGCGTGGTTTTTTTAATTTGCATAAAATCCTTCACAGCACAAGTCATTTCTTTTAGTGTAAGTAAATTATCTTCTGCATAATTATAAATGATTAAGGCTTTATCTTGATTCATTGTGAAGTTAATGGAATCAATAAGCCCGTAGATATACCCGTAAGCTTTAATAATATCTCCTTTGCCAGGGATAATGAATGTTCCTTTGTTTAAAGTTTTAATCATTCGGTACACGTTTCCTGGGTCTCCTGGGCCGTAAATTACACTAGGGCGAACTATAACTAATCTACGACTTTCACTTTTTGCCAACCATTCTTGGTGAATTTTTTCTGCTTTGGCTTTTGAAATTCCGTAGGGAGTGACTGGGTTTAAAGGCGAATTTTCTGTTTTTTGTTCCCGTGATTTTCCATAGGGAGCAATACTACTGGTAAAGAAAATATTGTTGATATGGTGTTTTTCAGCAAACTCATTGACATGCTGGGCACCTTTAAGGTTAGTTTCATAATATTCATGTTCTTCATGGCCCGGTTCACGGTGAATAGCGGCGAGGTTAAAAATCCAAGAATCGGATGAGAAATTAAATTGATTCACTTGAATGGGTTGGCGTACATCCCCTTGAATAAAATGAAGCTTGTTAGAATGCAGAATTTTATCATCTCTATTAAAATCTTTCAAATCAAAAACAACATATTGTTCAAAGGCATTTTTAACCATTAAATCCTTCAGTAAAAATTGACCAATGTACCCTGACCCTCCAAAAAGTATTGCTGTTTTCATTTAGGAATTGAATTATACTGCTGCTTCCTTTTCATAAATCTGCTCCAAATTGCTTATTGTTTTTTTAATATTAAATTCGTTATTAAATCTCACAAAAGCATTTTCTTCAAATCTTTTCCTTAACGAAATATCACTTAACAAAAGATCTACTTTTTTGGCAAATTCGCTTGATGATTCTTCAATTAAGAAGCCGTTATAATTATTTTTAACAAGGTCTCTATTGCCATCAGAATTTGTTGCAACAACAGCTTTTTTTAATGCTAATGCCTCAATTATTGAATACGGAAGTCCTTCATATCTAGCAGTAGAAACATACAATTGAGCGTTAGAAACAATGGAAAATATATCTTTTCTATCAGTCCATTCTAAAAGCGTAACATTTTCTTCTAATTGGTAATCAGTTATTAGTTTTTTAACCCTATCTAAATTTGGTGAATAAAGACCAACCCCCATTAAGACTAAATGTATATTGGGGTTTTTAACTTTTAATTCCTGAAGACCATGAACCATTAATTCTATGTTTTTTTGGTAGGAAGGTCTTCCAACCGAACAGATATAGGTTTTGGGCCAAGTCTTTTTGATACTTAGTTGATGGTCTTGATTTTTAATAGGGTTAATTGCATTTGGAAAAACAAGTACTCTATTTTTAGCGTAACCAACTTCATTTAAAGCACGTTTTCGTTCGGATTCAGATGAAGCTAAAATTTTATTATTAAGTTTAGCTAAAATCTTTTCAATTTTTAAAAAAACATTGCGTTTAACATTATTATTTGTACTTAAAAAAGAATAAGCTTGTGGAGTATGCAAGCAAGGAATATTCTTTGCCTGACATATAATTTTTGCAAAAACCCCACCTTTAGTACTATGGGCGTGGACTAAATCTGGCTTTAATTGATTAACTTGTTTTGCAATTTGAAATAAGGCTTTTGTATCTTTTAAAGGGTTTATATCTCTTACAATGGAGCATTTTATAGAAGTAACTGGATCATTATTGGCATCATAAAATGGCTTTGTTGTGTCATCTACACCATGAATTATAAAGTGTTGGTATAAATCAGGGTTAGTATTTTGGACAATTAACCTTAGTGAAACCTCAACTCCTCCAACAGCATGTAAAATATGTACTATTTTAATTTTTCTCATTTGTAAAAATTCGTTTGCAAAAATAGTTAATTCAAAATGCTTAATGGCTTAGGTGTTTAAAATAGTTATGATTTGACTATTTTTTTCAAGCGTTCGCTCAAATCTCTGGTTACAAAAAACAAAATAAAATTTCTAATTAAGCCCACTATAGGGTAATAGCCAAAATAAAAGTGTTTAGTTATCACTCTTATTCTATTCCAAACTTGTCTTCTTCTTCGTTGAGTTGAAATGGAATTAGGGTCAATGACGTAGTTGAGCAAAACTTCTGGCAGGTTTTCTACTTTTTTCTTTTTAACTACCTTAAAAATAAAAGCATAGTCTAAGGCTACATTAAAGTCTTCTGGATAAAATCCAACTTCTTCTAGTAGGCTTGTTCTAAAAATTATGCTGGGGTGTACAAACATCAAATTAAAGTACATCTTTTTTTGTATGCTTGCATAATCTATTGGGTGCTTCAATACATATTGAAAATTGAAATTTTCATCCACAATATTTACCCAAGTTCCTAATAGATAAGTTTCTTTATGTTGTTCTAAATAAGCTATTTGTTTAGTGAATCGATTGGGTAAACAAGTATCACCAGCGTCAAGCCTACCAACATATTCATAATTCCTTGACTGAATTTTTTTAAGCCCCGTATTAGCTGCTATTTGTGGCCCTTGATTGCTGTTTAGGTAGATGATTTCAAGCTTTCCATGGGTATAGTTAAAATCCGAAACTTGAGGTTGAATGTCACTTCCGTCATCAACAATAATAAGGTCAACATCAATTTCTTCATCAATTGAAGATAAGCTTAGTTGAAGTCCTTTGAGATTGTTGTAATGCGTAATTAGTGTACAGATTTTAGTCTTCATTTGCTGGAATAGATTTTTGATTATTGGTAGTCACTAAACGATTTGAAGTAAGGTAAATCAAAAGTGCTAAATTAATCCATAAAACGTATTCTCTAAAGGAGTCCATTTTAAACCAATTAAGTAAAGCTCCTATTAAACTTGTGAAAATAATAATATAAATCAAGCTATTTTGATTCTTTTGTGTAATTGCACTTATGCAAATATAGATACTAATCAACAAAATAGAAGTAAATAAAAGAAATCCTATAATTCCAGTTTCTGCTAAAAGCCTTACAAAAAGGTTATATCCAGGCACAAAACTTGGGTGTTTATCGTTTAAATATTTAAACTTAAACTCCCAGTTATCTTCTGTAGCCCATTTGGGATAATGGTGAATGGCGTGGTAGGATTGTTGACCAATGCCTACACCTGTGATAGGATTTTCTTTGAAGACTTGAAAATTAGCATATTGTATACCTAATCTAGATTTATTAGAAAGTGCATGGTCATCATCTTTTGTACTGAATGACGTTGCTTTTTCATATACATAAGTAGTAAGTGCTTTTCCTTTAACTATAAAAATAGCGCCTATTCCTATTCCAGCAATTAGTAGGATTTTTATTAAATGAGGTTGAAGTTTTTTGCTATTAACAAAACATAAAAAGAAAAGCACGTATTGGATTAAGATTATAAATATTCCAGCTCGAGAACCAGAAAGTAAGGCAAAAATCAACACTAAAAGACTAGGAAGGTATTTAAAAAAACTCTTAGTAGTAACTATATAACTAAGCATCCATGGGGCTATAGTAATTAAATAAGTGGCCAGTGATGGAGGCTCAAAAGTTGGTCCTGATATTCGTCCAAGGTTTTCATCAATAGTTGCAAACACAAAAGGGAAATAATCAAACAGATACAATACTGGCAATAAGAAACCTAATTTTAATTTAACAACAGCGGTTTCTATAAAAATATACAAACTCACCACAGCTAGAGAAAGAGTAAAAAATAACCTTATCCATTTCATTAACGGCCAAATAGGTTTTGTTTTAAACACATTATAAAAAATGACAAATAGTGTTAGGCTGAGAAGTAAAGAAACATATTGTTTTACAAACCGAACTATACCAGTGGTGTTTTTAATTTCGTTGTTAGCAATTTCATTTAAATTAAAGATAAAGCCTAAAGCCACCCAAACTAAAAATGCAAGTAGTAAAAAACTTATAATATGTTTTTTGGGGAAATAAAATGTTGAAGTGAAAAGCGTTTTAACCAATAAAAATAAACTGGCTACACCAAAAAAAATAAGAGGTGCTTCACGAGCAAATTCACCCAAAGCATCCATATAAATTCCTGAATTAAACGGAATAAAAAAGAAGCCTATTAGAACAAATAATAAGCTTAAGCTCAATCCAGATTTTTTAGAAATGCTTTTCAAAAAATAATTAATTTAAAAATTTTTTATTCCAAAGACTAATATCAACATGGAGTTTTTCTTCAATTTTTTTTACATCACCCCAACACTTATCAACCAAGTAGTTTTCTGCTTCTAATGGAATTGGTGGGGCTGATTTTTGATATTTTGCCATGACCCTTTCTTTTATTCTTTTCATTTTTGGAGTAATAGGAAGTACTCTTTTAATTCCTGACCTCAATTTTGATTGCCTTAAGAAAGTTCGAGTAATCCAATTGTCTTTATATAGGCCTCCAGCATTATAGCGCTGTTCTATGTTCTCAGGAATTAGTTCTTCTACCCCAAGAAATTTATATACTTCTAAAGCCTTTTTTGTGGTATCTTGGTTCAGTTCTTCCTGTGTGATAATCAATACGTCATCAAAAGCTTTTACAAAAGCATCTACCTTTTCAAAGTAGGTAGAATTGAAATGGTAATACCAAAAATCAGAGTATTTATCTCTCTTTCGCTGTTCTTCTGCTTTTAGTGCTTCATAAAAGCTCAAATGTTCTCGTTGTTCACGTTTTAAATGCAAATAATTAGAATAAGCTCTTTTTATTGGGTCACGAAGCAAAATAATAATTTTTGGTTCTCCAAGTAATGCTTTTATTTTAGGAATTCGATCTGGGTGATTGATATAGGAAGGTGAAGCATCTCCAACCATTTTTTCATTTTTTACATTTTTATAGGCAGCTTTATAGGCTGATTTTTCTGTAATCATAAATTTTTTAACCTCTTTGTCTCCTGGGCCTTTGTTGAGCTTTATTAATTTATCTGATGTAAAATAATGTAGCTCTTTTTGCGTGGGCATATAAATGGAAGGGTGTGCCTCTAAATAATAATGCAAGGCTGTTGAACCACATTTAGGAAAACCAACTACTAAAAAATTAGGTAACTTCATCATTTATATTTTTTAAGTAAATACTTACTTCAAATTTCCTGTTATTTTATTCAACATCAGACTACTCTAAAATTAGTTTAAATAGGTTTTTACATGATCTTTTTGATGCACGTATCTACTGGCTGCAACATTCCATAATATAGTTGTTGTAGCCGTTGCTATGGCTGCTCCTTCCATGCTATAAATAGGAATCAATACAAAGTTAAGTACTATGTTAATAACTACCGCTAAAATTAAAATTAACTGCTGAATCTGCTGCTTTCCTGTCATATTCATATATGTTCCTACCGGGCCAAAAAAGGCATTGACTACTTGACCTATTAGTAAAATATTTAATGACCAGTAAGATAAATTATAATTCTCTCCAAATAGATCAAGAATACTATTTCCAAACAGGACTAAAATTAAAACAATGGGAAAGGTGAGCAAAAATATCAAGCGAGTTGACTTACTTATAATCTGATTGATGCGTTCTATTTCCTTTTCCTCAAACAATTGTGCTATTTGCGGAGCTATAACAGTATTTACTGCTAATAAAACAAGCGACAATCCAGTGGCAATTTTTACTGCTACAGCATAATAGGCTGTAATTTCAAAGCCTTTAAGCTTGGATAAAATTAAAACATCTGTACTTTGCAATAAAATATATGCAATAAAACCTATAGCCATTGGATAGGAGCGCTTAATAATAGATTTAGTAGGGATTAAATAAGAAGCTGAATCTGATTTAATTTTTTGCAGTAAATAAATTACATATAGGCTACTAATAAAAGCAAGTAAGACAAAATTCAATAAAAAAACTTCAACTAAATAAGCCTCTAAATTAATCATATAAATATAGAATGCCCCCAATGCAAAAGGTATGTATCTTATAACATTTTTGAAAACTTCTGAAGTTTTGATGTACCCTAAGCTTCTTAAGGTGTCAAAATTAAGCATCATAACAGCAAAAAAGCCTAAGCTAAAAGTCACTTTTAATAGTAGTTGTCTTTTTTCATCGTCTTCCGAAATTAGCCCTATAACTTTTATTGGTAAAAAAGAGTAAATTAAACCAATGAGGCATGAAAAGATTAAAATTATGCCTAACATTTTAAAGTATACCTTTCTTAAACTACTTAATTCATTTTTTGCCTTTAAATAACCTCCATAGTATATTATAGATTGGTTCATTCCTAAAACTGCTAACCCTCCTACAATAAGAAGAAGTGATCTAGTGAAATCATATTGACCAACTAAGTAAGCATCAAAGTTATTGGTTAAAAAAAAAGTTATGCCAAACAAAAAAAATACACCAAATACTTTAAGAGCTAAAACGCTTAAAGTATTAAGTGTATTTCCATCCTGAAGGCGTTTCCACATGGATTAATTTTTAATTAACTTGATTGTTGACTTCTTGTTATCTTCTTGAATACTTAAAAAATATACGCCATTGGGTAATTCTTCAACATTTACTCCAGCTGATGTATAATTAATACGTTTAAGGAGTTTAGATTGTAAATTATAAACTTCAACCTTAGCACCCCCTTGAATACCATCAATAAAGAATCTTTCTTTAGTTGGATTAGGATAGACAGATAATGTTTGTTGTTCTTCTGGTTCAGCTACACTCATAGTAAATGGGGTACCTAAAACAGCTATATTATTAAACGTAACTCGGTCACCATTATCTGCTGTTAATTGGTCTCCGGTGAATGTAAGTTGTACCAAAAATTCCGTTTGATCGTTGGCTGCATCAATACCTGAAAAATCAATTTCGTAAATTTGGTATTCACCTGTTTCTAAAGTGAATTCTGAGCTAATGTTTGCAGTTGTCCATGAGTTAATTGAAGCGTTATAATACATGATTTCAAAACCCTCTACTGCTCCCTCATCTTTCGCTGCAAAGGAAAGTTTGATATCCTCAAAACCACTTGTGTTAAGATTAAAAATCAGTTGATTTTCTTGGCCTGCATCTTCAAAAGGTTGCCTTATTTGAAGTCCTCGCATAGTTACACTTTCAAAAGGAAAGTCAAAATTAGCCTCTGGAATATAATTCAATGGGGTAGGCCTATTCCTACGTTCCATGGAAGCTCTTCTCCAGTTTTCATGATTTTCATTAAAGGGGTAGCCAGTTAGACAGGAGGTGTATTCAATTGTTGCGCTTAATCCATCAAATGAAAAAGTAGACTCAAGTTCTTGAAGTGGAGTATTGTTAGGCATAGTATCGTCCATTACCCAAAAGTGTATTGGAATTTCTTCTAATTCATTTTCGGCTAAAGGTTCAAAATGAGCCATGAGCTGTGTATGGTCACTTAAATTGATTTCAATCTCTTCATCGGTAGAGTTAGAGGCTCCACTCCAATGCGAAAACCTGTAGCCTAATTCAGGTACTGCGTGAAGTTGAATACTTAGGTTTTTAAAATATGCTCCAGACCAGATATATTGATGACCTGGGGAAGGAATTACTCCTTTATTTACACCAGGCGTTTCAGGGTGTATTAAAGTACGATTGAGTTGTATGCTTCCTTGGTTGATGTTTGATGAAGCCAAAATTAAACCGACTTCTTCCTCCTCAAAATCAAACTCTTCTTTCATGTGAGATTTCACTGCAGCTGTTCTTACCTCAGCAAAGTATTTTAGTTTTTCAATATGAAATTCCCAATTAGAAAAACTTTGCATAAAATTCCAGCGATTAATATGCTTATTAATTTCTGGTTCGTACTCATTTCTAAAATTTTGAATTACTTCATGCACATGACTTTCTAATAGACTTGTATTTAGCAAATCCAACATTCGTCTATTGAAATTATTGACAAATTCATCATTGGCTATTAAGTTTTTGAAAAGATGCTGTGCCCAGTCAGGAACGTTCTCTCTGCGAATAACATGGTCTATTGAATTATATAAATTAGAGTTTGGTATCCAGGTAGGTATTCCATTAAAACCTGCATCCATATCCTGTAATACCCAACGCCATCTACCGTCATGGCCATAAGGTGCATCTGGGGTATATGCTACACGTTTTCTCCAGTATTGTATGTTGTTTTGAGGCCAATCATAATTAGCACTATAAATATTAGCCACAAAATGATCTATAAAACTATTCATATCCATTTGTGTCTGCATATACGCATAGTTTTCATCAACGGAGAGGTCGTTATTTCTAGCAAACTGGATCATGTTGTGGTAGTGTACTGCGTCTCCCTCTCTAACCGACATGTTATTTTGAAGGTGATCAAGATCTTCTTCATCAATACCATATTTTAGTTCAAAATGTTGCTTGCTGTAACGTTCTCTAATGTTCATTACTCCCCAATATTCACCATTCAAAAATAAATTAATTGGTCGGTAGGCCTGATAATCATTTTCAATATGACTAAATAAGTTATGAATAAAAGCATCTCTAAACAATGTTTGGTTCCTATCCTGGCCAGAGTTCCTAAGAATTAGTCTCCTAAAGGAATTAAGCTCTTCTGTAGGAAAAAATGCATGATGAAATGTATTCTCTCCATAATCATTTCTGGCATAAAGTCGTAATGATTTAATGGGATAGGTTCTAGAAGCCCCACCATGAACGCGGACACCTAGTTTCTTATTAAAAACCTCTTCATTTCCTTCAAAATATTCAAAATTTGCTAAAATTTCATTTTCTACACCTCTACGCTGGTAATTAGCTGCACCCCATTCGGGTCTTTCGTGATTAATGTTGTTGATTCGCCATGATTCAAAATCATCACCAGCCACACCAATACCTTCGTAAAAGTCAAAAAAATCTGGAGCTGAAAAATTGAGTGAGATTATAGGAAAGCTGCTTTGAAACTCCTCTTCATCTCCTATTAAATAAGTAGCAGTTACCGTTTCACTTTGGTTTCCACTAGCATCAATTGCTTTTGCCCTTACTACATTAGCTTTAGGAATAGTAGTTGAAGGCATTTGTTGATGTTCTGCTGTATAAGTCAACGAAATATCGGCATATACATTGGGCTGCTCTGTTTGATTTTGAATGAAAATTGGTTCCGAATAATAATAAGAATTTATTTCTTGACTAAAAAACTCACCTATTGGGTCACTCGCCGTTTCTTGGTAGTTGTTTTTGTACAAATAAGTTGTCCCGCCTATGTGTTCTATTTGTGGTTCTGATCCATCCAAAGAATAGATAATAGTAACATCAGAAGCTGAATTAGGATAAGAAATACTAAGCTCAAATCCTTCTTCATAATAGCCGGGTTCATGCGAAAACTCAGGAACAGCTACTTCAATTTCTTGACCAATTGAAAGAAAAAAAACAAGTATAAAAATCAATGTGTAATGAAATTTAAGCATAGGTATAAGACTTAAGCTTTCTGTATAAGAAAATAAAAAACATAATCAATGAAAATGCGACTAATAATGCTATTGGTATCAAGATAGATTTATTAATTGAAGCCAATGCCGAATCAAACTTTGTATTCAAATTTAAATGTATCACTTCTATAATTTGGTCTTGTAACTCTACTGTTTTATAAAGTTCAAAGCGCTGTTTTAAAATCTCCTCTTTCTGCTCTAAAAGATTTCCTAACTGTGAATTATCAGACAACAAAACCCCTTGCTGAATTGATTTTAAGCTGGCTAAACTTCCCGCAGCAAGCATCACCGAATCTATTTGTGCAATAGAATGGTCATTTTGAGTCAGCAAATATTCCGTGTTTTCTAAGCTTACTTTTCTATACTTTTGCAAGTATTCTAACCCATTAAAATAAGAAATGAAGGTATTTACTAATTGATTTTTATCTAAGCCTTCTACCTCTACAACTTCAATCTCTAATAGGTGCTGCTTGTTCAAAAATCCTTCTTCTAGATCTTCAAAAATCCAATCTAAGTCATTGATTTCTGATAACGTCTCAATCATATCTACAAACTCTTCTCCTTTCATTAAATAGCTGAAATCACGCAAAGGTTGAATAGATACTTTTCTAACGGATGCATAATGTTCTCCAAAAAGAGTCTTTAATTCCTCTTTGGCTTGAGGGTCTGTAAGTTGCTTTTGAAAAAGTACAGGTATATTTTCTACCGCATTATAAACTAATTTATTACTATCAAAATTGGGCTCTATTACCGCTTCAATTTTAGTTTTTGAAGCTGTGTTTTGTTCTAATAAAAACCCGCCAACTGCACCCACTACAATTATAGAAAGTACAATCCACTTGAATTTCAAGTAAAAATCTACGGTGTAAACAAAAGCTTTAGCTATGTTTTTGAAAAAGTCTCCAATTTTAGATAATAAGTAGCCTAAATCAACTTCATCAGAATATTTTATTTTTTCTTGTTGGCTCATTGGTGTATGATTTAAAAATGCAAAACTAAGGATTTAACGCAATATTTACATTCATATTCTATTATATTAGACTTCTACCTTCTAAAAAGTCGCTTTTTAAGCCTAATTTTTTCCAATTTTTTTAATAATTTTATCTCACTAACTAATTTTATATTCTATGATTAAAGATTTTATTCAGCTACTTTTTCCGCGAATTTGTGCTAGTTGCGATCTTAACTTACAGGAAAGTGAAGAGGTGATCTGTTTAAATTGTTTGCATGAGCTCCCACTAACTTATGATCATGAAACCAATGAAAACAGTATTCAAAAAGCCTTAAGAGGAAGACTGCAAATAGAAAACTCAAGTTCTTTGTTGTATTTTGAAAAAGCTGGAATTGTACAAGCACTAATTCACGATTTAAAATACAGAGGCAATCAAAAAATAAGTAATTATTTAGGGGGGTGGCATGCTGAATTGCTTAAGTCGGTAAATTGGCATAAGAGTATTGAAGCCATAGTCCCCATACCTGTGAGTAAAAATCGCCTCAAAAAAAGAGGATTTAATCAAGTACAAGGATATGCTGAAGCTTTTGCTGAAATTTTTAAAGTTCCATTAGTTGAAGATGTACTTTGGAGAGCTTCCACCAACTCCACACAAGTTTTTAAGAGTAGGTTAGCGCGCACAGAGGTAACCAACAAAAACTATCATGCAAAAAATCTAGATAAAATTGAAGGTAAACATATTTTAATATTAGATGATTTAATGACTACAGGAGCTACAATTGAGGCTTGTGGAAATGTCTTAAAAGAGGCAAAAAACTTAAAGATAAGTGTTGCTACTATGGCCATTGTGGCATAAAAAAAGCCTCAGATTTCTCTGAGGCTTAAAGGTCTTTAAATAATACTCTATATATTATTCAGAAATTACGCGTACTTCTGTAGCGTTCATTCCTTTTCTTCCTTCTGTCTCGTTGTATTCAACGCGGTCTCCTTCAGCAATTGTCTCATCACCTAAACCAGTGATGTGAACAAAAATGTCTCTTCCGGTGTCTTCATTAGTAATGAATCCGTAACCTTTTGATTCGTTGAAAAATTTAACTGTACCTTCCATAATGTAATAAAATAATGTATTTAAATATGATGCAAACATACAGATAAATATCTTCAACTAAATAGATTTAATTGTTTTATTTTTATTTCCTTAATGTTAAATTTTTATTTTTTTGATAATTTGAATCGATCAAACCTAATTTCTGACTAGCCAAAAACAGAATTTATGAGTTTATTATAGGTTTATGATTGCATAAACTAAGAAATTCGCAAAAGTGATAATTATCATATTTACAGATAATTAGGTGCTCTAAATTTAAAACAACTAAAACTTATCAATGCCCTTCTCTCTCATTTTATCAATATTTTCCTTAGATAATGTATAATCTGAAAATTTTTTCCCCTTCCAGCTGTAATAAATAAACAAAGGCATCAAGATAATTACCGTGCCTAATACGCTAAAGCCAATCAACTTTTCACCAATTTCTTTGTATTCATCAGAATAACTGCAATAAAAACCCGTAGCTAAGCCTAGTAGTACTAAAATGGCCAAAACTCTTATAATGTACTTCATGGTTTTTTTTTGCAAATTTACTGAAAAATAAGTGGTTTTACTTAAAGCTGTTTTGAATTCAGTTTCGTGTGTTTAAGCGGTTCATGAAATTAAAAACACCCGAAGTGAAGGAATCAAAGGAAAATTAGGACTTACTTCCCTTCCACCACCAGAACCATTTCTCCTTTAAGTTTTCTAGCTTCAGAAATGGCTAAAACTTCTTTTAGTGTTCCACGAATTTGCTCTTCGTAAAGTTTTGATATTTCTCTACACAAACAAACTTTTCGGTCTTCACCAAAATAAGCAATTAATTCTTTTAGGGTTTTATTTATTTTATAAGGCGATTCATAGAAAACTAAAGTTCGTTCCTCTTCTGCTAGTAGTTCTAAACGTGTTTTTCTTCCTTTTTTGGGGGGAAGAAAACCTTCAAAAACAAATTTATCTGAGGGTAATCCTGAGGTTACTAAGGCTGGTAATAAAGCATTGGCACCAGGCAAGCAAGAAACTTCAATCCCAGCTTCAACACATGCGCGAACCAGCAAAAAACCAGGATCTGAAACACCTGGCGTACCTGCATCCGAAATCACCGCCATGTTAGTACCACCTAATAATTGCCTGACTAAATCTTCAATTAGCTTATGCTCGTTGTGCATATGGTAGGCCTTCATAGGTGTTTCTATACCAAAGTGCTTCAACAATTTACCACTTGTGCGTGTGTCCTCCGCTAAGATTAAATCAACTTCCTTCAAGACTTCAACTGCTCTAAAAGTCATGTCTTGTAGGTTTCCTATGGGGGTGGG
>PXFS01000136.1 GCA_003564185.1 Flavobacteriaceae bacterium | reverse complement strand
CGTTAGCATCAGCTAAATCTTCAAAATAAGAAATACTGTAATTTTGAGAAAGTTGATTTTCACCTAATACTAGAGAATTTTGCTGTGCAAGGTTAAAAGTAGCATTTCCTTCGCCGTCTTCTTCACATTCTTCTATGTTAGGAAGAGGATTGGTGCCTATTTCAACATTGTAAAGTATTAAATCAAATGAGTAGGTTTCAGCACATCCTCCAGTTTCAGGAGTATTTTGAAGACGTAAGTAGATAGTTTGTTCTTCAACACCAAAGGGAATGTTATAATTTTCAGGATTGTCTATTGCATTAATTCCCTCGTCTGCATCAGCTTGGGTTAAGTGATAAGTCGAATTAACATTTTCTGGTGTCTCTAAATCAACACTAAATTCATTATTGATAGTCAAATCGAAAGCCTGAGTATATGTAAAATCACCGCATAGCTCAATTTCTTCTAGGACATCTAAATCTTCAATAATTGGTCTATTAAAAACTTGTACGATAGTTGAACTAGAGTCCTGACATTCAGAGTCATCAAATTTACTTACGGTCAAAGTATAAATCCCTTCTTCATTCACAACTAGCTCAGCTTCATTTTCACCTTGAATTATTTCTCCATCTTTAGACCATTCATAAAATAAATTATCAAAATCAAATCCAAGACTTATAAAAGGATTTATAGTAGAAGAGATTGTGTTTGAATCACCTTCACAAAAACCAAATTCAACATCAGTTTCCACTTCAAATGCATAATCTAATTCAATTGTCGTCGTAGATTCTTCTTCGATTAGATCACCGTTACAATTTTCATATATTATTTGCGCTGTATAAGCGTCTTGATCTATAACAGGGACTGTTATTATTTCATCTTCAGAAAAGAAGTTGCCATCAGGGTCTAACCACTCAAATTCATAATTTGGTTCTCCATCAGGAACAAACCTCCAAGCTTCATTTTGAGCATTCCAAGAACCTAGATTTCTACCAGGTGGTGCATATCCTTGAGTAGCAGAATCGTTTTGGATTCCTAAAACAGCAAGGTCATTATTCCATGAACAACCATTAGGTTTATTTTCTATATAAAAATCAATAGCATTAGTAGTTTCATACAAGACAATCATGAATGTTGATTTTAAACTTGTACATGAAAAATAAGCCACATCTTTAAAACTTACTACAAAAGTTCTGCAAGGTTCTTCTCCAATAATTTCCCAAGCAATTTCAGTGTCAGCATTATTAACAGCAGGATTCATATCGTGATTTAGCATGATGTTTGCATCCACCATAGCTCCAACGTTATCTGGTATTGGGTTAGAATTTGTAAGGTTCCAGTTATTTACTCCAGAGGGGTTTTGAAAACTAATTACTCCATTAGAACCAACCCTAATTTGTGTCTGCACATCACCAAAAAAACAAAAATCAAATGGTAAATCAATATTAGGGGACCAAACATCATCCGTATTCACAGAGATGGGATTAGATAATCCTTCATATGGAAAAGGGGGATTATAATCTATACCTTCAACTCTATATTCATCTGTTAAGCCTGTTTTTAAAAAATCTGCTTCTATATCAACAGTTTCAGGATCCCCATCGTAGCAATCAAAATCAATTTCAGTAGTCACTATTTCAGAGGAGACATCAGGACATCCTGAAGGTGGCTCACCTGAATCAAAAACTACAGCAACTGTTGCTTCCGCATCTTCAATGTTTTCACAACCATTGGCATCAGTCACTGATAGAGTGACTTGGTACTCACCAAGTGAACTGTAAGTATGATTAACTACTTGTCCTGTAGCTGTATTACCATCTCCAAAATCCCACTCAAATATTGCACCATCTGTAAAATCATCACTAAAATCAGCTCCACCGGTAAATGTGATTTGTTCAGAAAAGTCGGTTATGTACGTACCATCAAAAATATCAGCTGGTGATACATCTACAATTTCTGAAAAAATAATTTGGCAAGGTTCTTGACATGAAATAGAGGCTTGAAAACCTGGACTGAATGTAGGTAGTGCTGAATTTATATCCATAACAATAGTTAAACAACCAGATTCGTTAAAATCAGAAGCTATAACTTCATTAGGAGTATTAGCATTTGGTCCACCATTAATATAACTACCTATTAGTGGGTCTTCGTTGGGATTATCACCATCATAAATTTCAAAATAATTATTATTGGTATTGTCTATAAAAAAATAGGTAAAATCAAGCACAACTCTTAAGCCATCATCGTCTGGGCAAATAGTAAAAACTTGTTCTTCAGGTGTTGTTTGTAAGGTGCCGTCAGGGCCGCCACCATTATCATTTAAAATCCCTTCACAGGTATTAACAGTAACTCCATCTTCAAATTCAAAATTTTGAGAAAAAAGAATTTGTGCAATAAAAGCGAATATTATAAAAAAATAATTTTTTTTCATTTTAATCATTGTTTCGTGGGTCTACAATTACAACGTATCGACTATTATCGATATGGATAATGGTTTTTTCTGTAAGTTGATCTAATCCGTACTTAAACGGATTAAACTTAGTAGGGCTAAATTTATTATTGTAAGGACTTTTTGCAGATACTATAAAATTTGATAATTTATTTTCTAAATGAGTTGGTTCAACTTTATTTTGGATTAGATAAATGTGGTTTTCTAAAAAATCTGTCATCTGATTAATTATTTCAGGGTTAGATTTATACACTTCTTTGGCATCATCACCATATTGTTCTGTAAAAAAACTCATAACGTTATCAGTATCAATCATAATTGCATTTTTCGGCTGTGCTAAACCTTTAAAACAAAGTGTTATAAATAATACTGGTATTGTTTTTAATAATATTTTCATTTGAATAACTTAAATTTCCGGTATAAAACTATGAATAAAATTTAATATAATCTTAATATTGCAATTTAAAATAACTATAACAATAAATAAAGAAGCTTACTATCGAAATAATTTATATTTGCTTTTAAAAAAATTGCTAGAAGTTATGGAAATTGATCAAAAATTGAAAGAAATTGAAGAAATGGGAGATAATCACGTAGGTACTTCTACAGACACTCCAATGAGAGAGGATGCTTTTATTATGCCAGATGATGAAAAAATGGATAAAATCATTCACAATGTGCATGAAATTATGCACACGCTTGGTCTTGATTTATCTGATGATAGTTTAAGTGGTACTCCAAAAAGAGTGGCTAAAATGTATGTTCAAGAAATTTTTTCAGGTTTAAATCCTAAAAATAAGCCCAAAGCATCTACTTTTGAGAATAAGTACAAATATGGTGAAATGCTAGTTGAAAAAAACATCACTTTATATTCAACCTGTGAACATCACTTACTTCCCATTGTTGGACGTGCGCATGTGGCTTACATCTCTTCGGGCAGTGTTATTGGTTTATCTAAAATGAACCGAATTGTTGATTATTATGCAAAACGACCTCAGGTTCAAGAACGTTTAACCATGCAAATCGTGAAAGAATTGCAGGAGGCTCTAGGAACTGAAGATGTAGCTTGTGTAATTGATGCCAAACACCTGTGTGTGAACAGTCGTGGTATAAGAGATATTGAAAGCTCCACAGTGACTAGCGAATTTGGAGGTAAATTCAAAGATAAAGATACCAAAAAAGAATTTTTAGACTACATCAAATTAGATACTATATTTTAAATTATTAGAATGCCTAATTATCAAAATTTGAAAATTTATAATTCCTTAACTGGAAATAAAGAAAAATTTGAAAGTATTACCCCAGGAAACATAGGAATGTATGTATGTGGGCCAACCGTTTATAATAAAGTTCATCTTGGTAATTGTAGGACTTTTATATCTTTTGATTTGGTGTTTAGGTATTTAAAGTATTTAGATTACAAGGTAAGGTATGTCCGAAACATAACTGATGCTGGTCACCTTGAAAATGATGCTGAAGAAGGGGAAGATCGCATTGCCAAAAAGGCAAGACTTGAATCTTTAGAGCCCATGGAAATTGTTCAAAAATACACGGTAGATTTTCATCAAATTTTAGCTACTTTTAATAATCATCCACCAAGTATTGAACCAACGGCCACGGGCCATATTATTGAACAAATTGAAATTGTTAAGTCAATTATCGATAAAGGATTAGCATACGAGTCTAATGGAAGTGTATATTTTGATGTTTTAAAGTATAACGAAACTGAAAAGTATGGAATTTTAAGCGGTCGAAAAGTAGAGGAATTAATTGCCAATACCCGTGACTTAACTGGACAATCTGAAAAGAAAAATCCTCAAGATTTTGCACTTTGGAAAAAAGCAGAACCACAACATATTATGCGGTGGCCTTCGCCATGGGGAATTGGTTTTCCTGGTTGGCATCTAGAATGTACTGCCATGAGTACTAAATATTTGGGAGATAGATTTGATATTCATGGTGGTGGAATGGATTTGAAGTTTCCTCATCACGAATGTGAAATAGCCCAAGGTAAAGCTTCTACAGGTGAAGAACCGGTTAATTTCTGGATGCATGCCAACATGCTCACCTTAAATGGAAAGAAAATGGCTAAAAGTACGGGTAATAATATTTTGCCCGAAGAAATATTTACAGGGAATAACCCTAATCTTTCCAAAGCCTATTCGCCAGCAGTAGCTCGTTTCTTTATTTTACAAGCACACTACAGAAGCGTTTTAGATTTTTCTGATGAAGCGCTTCAAGCCGCTGAAAAAGGATTTCAACGCTTAATGGATGCTTTAAAAAGTCTTTCTGATTTAACTCACTCAACAACAACAACAAGTTTTGATCTTGATCTATTTGAGCAAAGGTGTTTTGATGCTATGAATGACGATTTCAATAGTCCGATTTTAATTGCTCATCTTTTTGATGCTGTTAAATTTATAAACTCAGTGAAAGCGGGGAAAGCTACTTTACGTCAAGATGATGCTCAGCGACTTGAAGCTATAATGAGTGATTTTATTTTTGAAGTGATGGGAATTCATAAACACCAAAGTGATATTGAACAATCTCCTTCAGGAGAAACAAAGGTCTCAGAATTAGTAGAAATGCTTATTGACTTAAGGAACAAGGCTAGAGCAAATAAAGATTTTAAAACAAGTGACGAAATTAGAGACCAACTTTTAGCAATGGGGATAGAGTTAAAAGATGCCAAAGGAAAAACGGAATACAGTATCAAATCTTAACCCTTATGTTTTCTCGTTTTGTATCTAAAATACTGATTTTTATCATTCGTATTTATCAAAACTTAATTTCTCCTTTTACTCCTTCTAGTTGTAGATTTACTCCATCCTGTTCTGCTTATAGTCTGGAGGCAATTCAGAAGCATGGCCCTTTAAAAGGTTTTTGGTTGAGTTTCAAACGTATTCTTAAGTGTCACCCTTGGGGTTCTAGCGGTTATGATCCAGTTCCAGAAGATTAAATATTTAATCAACAAGTAACCTAATAATAAATCATTTATTAGATCAATCTTTATTAACAATTCCTACTAATTTTCAAATTAAAGAGCTTTAAATCGACTTAAAGTTATATTTTTGTGTACCAAATAAATAAGTTTAATCATTCAAATTATATTCAATGAAAGTAACAGTAGTAGGAGCGGGGGCAGTAGGTGCAAGTTGTGCAGAATACATAGCCATTAAAGATTTTGCTTCAGAAGTAGTTTTAGTAGATATTAAAGACAATTTTGCTGAGGGTAAAGCAATGGACTTAATGCAAACAGCAACTTTAAATGATTTTGATACCAAGATTGTTGGTAGTACAAATGATTATAGTAAAACAGCTAATTCTGATGTAGCAGTAATTACCAGTGGTATTCCAAGAAAGCCAGGAATGACGCGTGAAGAATTAATTGGTATAAATGCTGGAATTGTCAAGGAAGTAGCTCAAAATATCATTAAGCATTCTCCTAATGTTATTTTAATTGTGGTTAGTAACCCCATGGATACAATGACTTACTTAGCGCATAAAGAGTTGGGCTTACCAAAAAATAGAATTATAGGAATGGGAGGAGCCTTAGATAGTGCTAGATTCAAATATAGATTAGCAGAAGCCTTAGAATGTCCAGCCTCAGATGTAGATGGAATGGTGATTGGTGGACATAGTGACACAGGTATGGTACCCTTAACTAGTTTAGCTACAAGAAATAGTGTTCGAGTAACTGAATTTTTATCCGATGATCGTCTTGATGAAGTCGCTGCAGAAACACGTGTTGGTGGAGCAACTTTGACTAAAATGTTAGGAACTTCTGCATGGTATGCTCCTGGAGCAGCTGTATCCGCTTTAGTGCAATCAATTGCATGTGATCAAAAGAAAATGTTCCCTTGTTCAACCTATTTAGATGGCGAATATGGCTTAAAAGATTTATGTATTGGAGTACCTGTAATTTTAGGTAAGAACGGAATTGAAAAAGTAGTTGAATTAAATTTAAGTGAAGCTGATCAAAAAGCACTTCATGTAAGTGCTGAAGCAGTGAAGAAAACAAATTCTTTACTCGATTAATACTTTAATTTATCTCATAATTTCACCCTTAAACCATTTAAAAAACTTATTGTAAGTGGTTTAAGGGTTTTTTGTGGAGGATAAAATTATCTTAAAAGAAAAATTGTCATTTCACTTCACAAAACCTATATTTGTCCGTTTTTAAAATAAATTTATAAATTAAGCATAATGCATAATAAAGGATTAATCAAATTATTTGCAATTCTGTTTGCTGCGGTAAGTATTTACCAGCTTTCATTTACTTATATTGCTAATAAAATTGAGAGTGATGCTGAAAACTTTGCGATTCAACAAGTAAGTGATCAAACTGAAAACTATCCAGAAGAAAGAGAGTTAAAAGCTCAAACATATCTTGATTCAGTTGCTAACGAGCCATTCATCGCTGGTATTACCTATAATACAGCCAAGGAGAAAGAATTAAATCGTGGCCTTGACTTAAAAGGTGGTATTAATGTAATTCTTCAGGTTTCTGTAAAGGAATTGTTGGTTGGTTTAGCTAATAATTCTAAGGATGAGAAATTTTTACAAGCATTAGAGGCTACTGATGAAGCTTTTAAAACAAGTGCTAAAAATTATTTAGAGACTTTTTTTGATGAATTTGAAAAAATTGAGGGCGCTAGATTAGCTTCCCCTAACATATTTGCTAATAGAGGTCTCGAAGAAGTAAATTTTGAGTCATCTAATTCTGAAGTAAGACCTATTATTAGAAGAAGAATTGATGAGAGTATAACTTCTGCCTTTGAGGTGATTAGAGAACGTATTGATAAGTTTGGCGTAACTCAGCCCAATATTCAACGTTTAGGGAACTCAGGTAGAATTCTTGTTGAACTTCCAGGAGCAAAAGATATAAGCCGTGTTCAAAACTTGCTTCAAAGTACAGCACAATTAGAATTTTGGGATGTTTTTAAAGGTGGCGAATTACAAGAATTTCTCTTTCAAGCTGATCAACTTTTAGCTGCTGAATTAGCTAAAGATAGCAAGGATGTTGATGAAGAAATTGAAAATCTAGAAAGTGAGGATATAGAAGCTGATATTGAGGAGTTATTAGCTAGCGATGATGAAGATGATGAAGATGCAGAATCGAGAAGCCCTCTGTTGAGTAAAATGGAATCACTTGGCAATCCTGACGGACCTGTAATTGCTTATTTTTCAGAAATAGATACAGCTAAAGTAAATGAATATTTAAGGAAAAACTCAGTTAGAGCAAAGCTTCCTCAAGAATTACGTTACGCCAAATTTGTATGGGGTAAACCACCTAAAGATTCAAATATTATTGAGCTTTATGCGTTAAAATCAAATAGAAATAATGAACCTCAATTAAGTGGTTCTGTAGTCACCAACGCTCAGCAAAGTTATGACCAAATGGGGCGTGTTGCTGTTACTATGCAAATGGATAGAAGAGGTGCAAAAGTATGGGAAGAAATGACCAGAAACGCAGCTCAAAATAGAAGCCAAATAGCTATTGTACTTGATGATGTTGTTTACTCTGCACCTGGTGCATCACAAGCAATATCTGGAGGGCGATCTGAAATTACTGGTGAATTTAGTGTTAAAGAAGCCCAAGATTTAGCTAATGTGTTACGTGCTGGAAAGCTTCCTGCTAAAGCTGAAATAATTCAAAGTGAAATTGTGGGACCATCTTTAGGACAAGAAGCTATTGAAGCGGGAATATATTCGTTTATCATAGCTTTAGTGTTTGTTCTTTTTTGGATGCTTTTCTATTATGGAAGAGCGGGTATTTATGCAGATATTGCTTTGGTAATCAATATTTTATTCATCTTTGGTATTTTAGCTGGCTTAGGTGCTGTACTTACCTTACCAGGTATTGCAGGTATCGTGTTAACAATCGGTATGTCTGTAGATGCCAATGTGCTTATTTTTGAACGTATTAGAGAAGAGCTTAGAGATGTTGAAAAAGATACTAAAATGGCCATTAATGATGGATTTAGAAATGCACTTTCCTCCATTTTAGATGCTAATATAACTACTGGGTTAACAGGTCTTATCTTATTGATTTTTGGAACTGGTCCAGTAAAAGGTTTTGCAACTACTTTATTAATAGGTATTGGAACATCTCTATTCACGGCAATTTTTATTACTCGAATGTTTATTGATAAATACGCAGTGACGAATAAACCAATTGATTTTGCCACAAAAATGACCAAAAATTTCTTGGTAGACATTTATGTCAATTTCTTGTCGAAAAGAAAAATTGCTTATGTCATTTCTGGGATTATCATTGCCATTAGTGTTTTTTCATTAACTACCAATGGATTAAACCAAGGGGTTGATTTTGTTGGGGGTAGAACATATACTGTTCGATTTGATCAAACTGTAAACGCCAATGAGCTTCAATCAAAATTGACTGAACGTTTAGGAACCCCAGAAGTAAAAACCTTTGGAGCAAACAACCAAGTTCGAGTAACCACAAATTATAAAATTGATGTTGAAGGTCAAGGTGTTGATCAAGAAATTCAAACTATTCTTTTTGAGGAGTTTAAAAATATACTTCCAGCAGGTTTTTCATTTAAAGATTTTGAAGTAGGAGGTGAAAATGAAGAATATGGAATTATGTCTTCTATGAAAGTTGGTCCAACCATTGCAGATGATATTAAACGGGCTTCATATTATGCTATTTTTGGATCTTTATTAGTTGTTTTTATCTATATTTTACTTCGATTTAGAAAATGGCAATTTAGTCTTGGAGCTGTAACTGCCGTAATCCATGATGTGCTAATTGTCTTAGGAGTATTCTCGCTTACGTACAACTTCATGCCATTCAATATGGAAATAAACCAAGCTTTTATAGCAGCAATTTTAACGGTTATAGGTTATTCATTAAATGATACGGTAGTCGTATTTGACAGAGTTCGTGAATTCATTAAACTTTACCCAGACAAAAAGCTTGATGAAGTAATCAATTTAGGAATCAGCGGTACCCTAAGTAGAACAATAAATACCTCTTTAACTACCTTGGTAGTATTAATTGCTATCTTTATCTTTGGTGGAGAAAGTATTAGAGGATTTATGTTTGCTTTAATTGTTGGTGTATTAGTAGGTACATATTCATCCGTCTTTATAGCTACGCCTGTAATGTATGACACCGCAAAGCGAAAAGGAATTGATTTGAGAAGTGCGGAAGAAAAAGAAGAAGCAGAGCGTTTAGCAGCTGAAGGCGCTTAAATTTAAATAAAATAAGAACAAAACTAAAGCCGTTTCTAATTATCTGAAACGGCTTTTTTAGTTTGAAAAGTAAAGAATTTAAACCAGTTATTTCAATTGATAAATGGTATTAGGCTTTATTTTTCGTATTATGGATTTAAAAACTCGCCTTCCCACTCATTTTTTTCATTTTTGGTATATCTGGCTCTAATGTGATTTGGGCGTTTAAGTTGTAGATATTCAATTTGCTGTATCTGAAGCTTCAGTAAACAAAAGTGATGCTGTTCTTCTTTATATTTTACCTCATCAGGGTTGTTAATGGGTTCGCCAGGAGGTAATTCTGTTACAAAATCTTTTTTTGAATTTCCTTGTACTTTTTGCCATTCCTTTTCATATTCTTTACCAGAGGTTATAATTTGAATTTTCCCTTGCATATGAATTTGTAATAATTTTTTGGGATGATAAAATAGTGCCGAAGCATTTTTGTTTGCTGAAAACTCTTTTATTTTTTGGCTTCTGTAGTCGGTGTAAATGTAAATTTCATCATCTTCACTTAAATTTCGTAAAACAACAGTTCGTTGGTTAATTTTTTGGTTAATAGAACTTCCTAAAGAAAAATAACGAAAAGGATGCTTTCTTTTAAGGTATCCAAACTTGATTTCATTTCTTAAACTTGATAATATTTCATTAAGCATAATTTTTTTACTCAAATTTCGAAATTAAAAGCCACAAAAACATTAATTTTGGCGCAATTTTAGTTTCAAAGCCAAACCATGCATCACAAAATTTTAATTTTAGATTTCGGTTCGCAATACACACAGTTAATTGCCAGAAGAGTGAGAGAGCTTAATTTTTATTGCGAAATTTTTCCTTTCAATAAAATTCCTAAAGAGGTTTCAGATTTTTCTGCTGTAATTTTATCTGGAAGTCCATTTTCAGTAAGAAATGAAAAAGCACCTCAACCTGATTTAACCAACATTAAAGGGAAATTACCTTTACTTGCGGTTTGTTTTGGTGCACAATATATAGCACATAATTATGGTGGTAGAGTAGAGGCTTCTAATACGCGTGAGTTTGGAAGAGCAAACTTGGATATGATAAAAGATGCTGAGTTACTATTTGAAAACATAGAAGAAAAATCTCAAGTGTGGATGTCACATAGTGATAGCATTAATGAATTACCTTCTAATGCAGTTCGCCTAGCAAGTACAAAAGACGTTTTAAATGCTGCTTATAGAATTGAAGGAGAAAATACATTTGGCATTCAATTTCATCCAGAAGTATATCATACTACAGACGGAAAACAACTTCTGGAAAACTTTTTAATTAAAATTGCTGGATTAAAGCCAAGTTGGACACCAGCTGCCTTTGTTGATTTAAGCGTAGAAGAATTAAAGAATACCATTGGCAAAGAGAAAGTAGTGTTAGGCTTAAGTGGAGGTGTTGACTCTACAGTAGCAGCTGTTTTACTCCATCAGGCTATTGGGGAGCAATTGCATTGTATTTTTGTAAATAATGGTTTATTACGTAAAGATGAGTTTAATTCTGTATTAGAGCAGTATAAAGGAATGGGGCTTAATGTGAAAGGAGTTGATGCTTCAGATCGTTTTTTAGATGCTCTTGCCGGTATTTCAGAACCTGAAGCTAAACGAAAAAAAATTGGAAATATCTTTATTGATGTTTTTGATGACGAAGCAACTTCCATTCAAGGGGTAAGTTTTTTAGCGCAAGGAACCATATATCCAGACGTTATTGAATCAGTTTCTGTAAACGGACCTTCTGCCACAATTAAGTCACATCATAACGTAGGTGGATTACCAGATTTCATGAAATTGAAGGTGGTAGAGCCTCTTAAAATGCTTTTTAAAGACGAGGTTAGAAGAGTAGGTACGGAGTTAGGTATTGCTAAAAGTCTGATTGGAAGACATCCTTTTCCAGGGCCTGGTCTTGCCATCCGTATTTTAGGAGATATTACCAAAGAAAAAGTTCGTATATTACAAGAAGTTGACCACATATTTATCAAAGGATTGAGAGATTGGGGGCTTTATGACCAAGTTTGGCAAGCAGGTGCTATTTTGCTGCCTGTTAGCAGTGTAGGAGTGATGGGAGATGAACGTACTTACGAAAAAGTGGTGGCACTAAGAGCCGTAGAATCAACCGATGGGATGACAGCGGATTGGGTAGATTTACCTTATAAATTTTTACAAGAGACTTCAAACAAAATAATTAACCAAGTTGCAGGGGTTAATCGTGTGGTGTACGACATTAGTTCTAAGCCACCAGCAACAATAGAATGGGAATAATGCGTAAATTAGGAATTTTAATCTGTCTTTTTTTAATCAATTTTGTTGTACAGGCACAGAAATATGTGGCTATTGAAGTTGATGAAGGAACTAAACTCGAAACTTTAGCAGAACAGCTATCTATTGAAGTTGAACTGTTAGAAAATTTAAATCCAGGTCTTCAAAAAGATAATGTAATTCCGAGCAATAAAGTTATAATTCCAGCCGAACAATACCCGGGTGAAGCCAAGGAAGTACAGTTTACATTATATGATGTAAGTCCAAAAGAAACACTGTATAGCATTGCGCGTTCTTTTGAAGTCAGTATAAAAGAGATAAAAGATTTTAACCCTTATTTATATGAAAGAGATCTAAATGAAAGTGACCAATTGCGTATTTCAGTAAAATCTTTGACTCAAGAAGAGGAAAAAAAACTAAAAAATTTAAACAAAAGTGTTACTAACTCATCTTTTGGTAAGTTGAAGCATTTGGTTGAACCCAAAGAAACATTTTACAGCTTATCAAAGAAGTACGGAGTAACTGTAGAATCAATTAAAGAAGCAAACCCCGATTTAGAAAGTCTTCAGGCAGGTCAGTTTATAACTATTGTTAGAGAAGAAGAAAAAAAAGAAGAGGCTTTAAAAAGTATAGAATCTAAAAAGAAAGAAGATTTAAAGTTTGTTCAAATTGAAGAAAGAAAAAAGCTAAAGTCAATTTTAGAAGAGAATGATTTAAGTCTAGAGCGCTTAGAGCTTTTAAACCCTAGTTTGAAATATAGTGGATTTGAAGAAGGTATGGTTTTAAAAATACCTTACAAAAGACCAAGCCTGTTATTGCCCGGAGAAAAAAGCTTGAATTTAGAATACTATATAAATCACCCAGAAGAAAAACACATAAAAGTTTTTTTACCCATAAGTTTAAACTTATTTGAAAATGATTCTGTAAATAAGGAAGTACTATTAAAAAGAAATAGGCTTAGTAGAATTGCTTTAGACATTTATACAGGAATCCAGATTGCTCAAGATTCAGCCTTATCGCATGGGGTTAAAACATCTGTTCAAGTGTATGATACTCAGGCAAAATCTCAACATTTTTATGATTTACTGCAACAACAAGATTTTAAAGAGACGCAAGCTGTAATAGGGCCAATTATTGAAGCAAATATAGAAGAGGCACTTCGTTATTATTCCCTAGACAGTGTACCCATTTTTACTCCCTTAATCAATACCCCCTTATTTAAACATAATTTTTTTAAAACTATACCTGAACGCGAAGAGCTAGAAAACGCTATTTTTTCCTATATGTCTGAGATTCATGATGAAGAAAATATAGCTTATTTAACAGATTCATCAAATGTTGATATAAAACATAAAATCAATTATACGTTTCTTGATGCAAAAGAAGTATCAATTAGCGATAAATACCTTAGAAAAAAGGATTTTTCATCACAGCTTAATAAAGATGATTTAAATTGGTTTATTTTAGAGAGCAATGATCCAGGAACTATTGAGGCATCTGTTTCTTTTTTAACATCTTTAAGGAGAGATGGTTACAAAATTCGTTTATTTACAACTAATCGAGTACAATTCTACGAAGATGAAATTCCTAACCAGCGTTTAGGGAATTTAAATTTTACCTTCCCAAGTGTATCAAAAGAGCTTGCCGAGCCTGCAACAGAAAGCTTTGTAAATGAATTTTACACTACATACGGCTATTACCCAAATAAGTTTGTGGTGAGAGGATTTGATTTAGCATACGATATTTTCATGCGTTTAGCTTTTAAAAAAGACCTATATAAAACTATCAATTTAGAAAGTTATACGGAATATTTTGAAAATAAATTCAATTACCTTCCTTTTGATTTTGAAGAAGGATTTTATAATGCCTCCTTTTATTTGCTTCAGCAAACACCTGACTTAGGAATAGAAATCATTGATTTTTAATTTCTTCTAAAAAGATTATAATTTACAATGATTTTTATATCAACTGATATAAATACTCAAAATTGAAAATAAATTAAAAAATCAATAAAATACTTTATTTTTTTTATGATTTAGTGTTAATATATGCTATCTAAACCGAAAATGATAGGAATCATTAGTATATTGCTACTAAAAATTACATGCAAAAACACCTTTTTTTATTCTTATTTCTAGTTACTTTTTTAACCAAAAGTTCAGCACAACAACGTATAACTAATCAACCTGCATATAAAAAAGGAGAGGTGTTGGTACAGTTGGATAAAGAAGTAAGTTTTAAAAAAATTGAAGAAGAATTTACTTCAATTGAATTTACTCGATATAAATTAATTTCTCGACCTGCTAATATCTGGAAAGTCAGCTTTAATGAGGAAGAATTTTTTAACAAAGAAATTATTGATCAATTGGGCTCTAGTAGATTTGTTCAACTTGTTCAAAATAATCATTTTGTAGAGTTGCGTTCTTCATCATCTTTTGAGGCTCCAGATGATCCACAATATCAAAATCAATGGCACCACAAAAATACAGGTCAAACAGGAGGCCCTCCAGGAGCTGATATTTCATCTGAAGGTGCTTGGGAAGTTACTACAGGTGGACTTACAATAACCGGAGATGATATTGTAGTTTGTATCATTGAGAGCGCAGATTTAAGCCATGAAGATTTAGTAGCTAACCGTTGGGTGAATTCCGCAGAAAGCCCTGCCCCAGATGGAATTGATACAGATGATAACGGTTATGTTGATGATTTTTTTGGTTGGAATATTGCTCAAAATAATGATAATACTGGAATGCAACCCTCAGGCCATGGTACTAGTGTAGCGGGTATGATTGGTGCTGTGGGTAATAATGATATTGGATTAGTTGGTGCTAACTGGGATGTAAAAATGATGGTAGTTGCAGGTCACTCTACTTTAGAGTCGGATGTGATTGAGGCTTACACCTATCCACTTGTACAACGTGAAATTTTTAATGAAACTAATGGAACTCAAGGAGCTTTTGTGGTTGCTACAAATGCATCTTGGGGAGTAGATGGAGGTGATCCTGAAAATGCTCCTATTTGGTGTAATTTTTATGATATTTTAGGGGCAGAAGGAATACTAAATTGCGGGGCTACATCCAATTCTAATGTAAATGTTGATAATGTGGGTGATTTGCCTACGGCTTGTGAAAGTGAATTTATGATTGGTGTGGGTAGATCAGACCATAACGATAATTTTGCTGGTGGCTTTGGAGTAAGTACAATTGATTTGGTAGCTCCAGGAATTCAAGTTGCAACAACCTCTAATGGAGATAACTACACTGTAACAACTGGAACCTCTTTTGCAAGTCCATTAACTGCTGGAGTTATAGGCTTATTATATTCAGTTCCTTGTCCTTCCTTAATGAATATTGCTTATAGCGACCCTCAAATGGCTGCTTCAATTGTTAAAGATGCCATATTGCTAACTGTAGATCAAAAACCACAATTAGAAGATTTTTTTGTAACAGGGGGTCGGTTAAATGCGGAAGCAGCAGTAAATTATTTAATGGATAATTTTTGTGTAGATGATTCTTGTCTCCCCGTGTTCAATGTTGAAGTAACTGAAATTACAGATTCTGATGCACTTTTTTCTTGGTTAGAGTTTGATGAAGATGATGAATATGAAATTCATTACCGAGTGACTGATACGGAGGAGTGGACGATTGTTGCTTCAGAGGACCCAGAATTCTTAGTTGAAGAACTTGAAGCATGTCAAGCGTATGAATACTTTATTCGATCTTTCTGTGAAGAAGATGATAATGATGAGGAAGATTTAGACGGAGAAGACAATTTAGATTTTAATGATACTGAAATTGAACAATTTGAAACAGATGGATGTTGTGATTCTCCTCTTATTGAAAGTATAGAAGTAGTTAATAATGACCAAATTGAAATAGTTTGGGAAAGTATATTAGCTGCAGAATCTTATTCATTGAGGTATAGAATTTTAGATGAGCAAACCACAGATGATGAAAATTGGACCCTAATAGAAGGTATTGAAGAAAGCTCTTTTATCATTGAAGAGTTGGCAGAGTGTGAAATTTATGAAGTCCAAATTAAAACACAATGCGAAGAAGAAAGTATAGATTTTTCTGAATCTAGCGAATTTACTTCTACTGGTTGTGGGATCTGTTTTTCTGATGTCTACTGCGAAAGTTTTGCCACGGATAATGTAGATGAATGGATCCAAACTTTTAGTATCAACTCAATTGAAAATGATTCTGGTAATGATGACGGTTACGCTAATTTTGAAGATGACTTTGGTATAGTTCTGCAACCAGGAGAAACCTATTCAATAGAACTCACACCTGGATTTGGTGGAGGTGAATTCGATCAATATTTTAGAATTTGGATTGATTTAAACCAAAATGGTGAGTTTGAAGAGTCTGATTTGGTTTTTGACGCAGGTTCCCCAACTACTTCTACTATCAATGAATCTATTGAAATTCCTGAAGATGCAGTTTTTGGAACTACAAGAATGCGCGTTTCTATGAAGTATTTTTCTGAAGGATTTTTTCCTTCTCCACCACCAGAAGCTTGCGAAGAGTTTGTCTATGGTGAAGTAGAGGAATATTGCGTAACTATTGAACCAAATTGTAATTTAGAATTTGATTCTTTTGTACAAAATGCAGGTTGTGAATCCACTTTAGGAAATATAGAATTAGTTTTTGAGGATGAGGAAGATCTAGACATCGAAGTTAATTGGGACAATGGTATGTCTGGTCAATTTATCCAGGATTTAGAAGCTGGTGAATATACAGCAACAATTATTGATACAAATACAGGTTGTACAGAAGTAACAACTTTTACCGTTGAAGAAGTTGAATCTATTGTAGATTTTGATTTTGAAATTTTCATAGGTATTAAT
>PXFS01000135.1 GCA_003564185.1 Flavobacteriaceae bacterium | reverse complement strand
GTTTGGATTTAAAGATAGTACCTTTTCACTTCCATCCCTAACGCAAAATGAGCTTCAGTTTTCAGAAAAACAATTTGATGCTAAAGCAAAGAAGATTAGAAATACTTGATTAAGATTAATTTTTCGGATTTGTTTTTTTATACCAATTTAACTATTAAATGTCATTAATAGAGCGAAATTGCTTTTTTCATATATAACGCTGTGAATAATTTGCATCCCGTACGTACGGGACGGAAATTGTGAACAAGGTAAAATATGGAAAAATGAATGAGCTAAATAGCGTCATTTGATGGTTAAATTGGTATTAGAAGCTTTTACGCTTGATTTCACTAGTTAAGATAGCAGCAGCAGTGGCCACGTTTAAACTTTCAGTAGCTTGAATTTCTCCATATTGAGGAATACTTACTTTTTGGTCAATGAGCATTTCAATTTCAGAGGTAATTCCATTGGCTTCATTACCAAGAATTAAAATACATTCTTCAGCATTGATGTCGGCCTGATAAATGGATTCGCCATCCATGAAAGCACCAAGTTTCATACGCTGATCTTGCTGTAAAAAAGAAGGCAAATCGGTATAAATCACATCTACCCTGGTGAGCGATCCCATACTGGCTTGCACTACCTTAGGATTATACGCATCAACAGTATCTAAAGAACAAATCAATTGATCAACTCCAAACCAATCGCATTGCCTGATCAATGTGCCTAAATTTCCCGGATCACGAACACCGTCTAAGGCAAGGCTTATTCCTTTGTGCTTTATAACAGTATTTTCAGGAATTTTAAAAACCCCTAAAGCAGTTTGTGGAGTGCTTAAATTGCTTATTTTTTTAAGTTCTGCCTCGGTGATTATTTGACAATTTTTTTCAGACTGTATAAAAATATCAGCTGTGGCATATAATGCAGACAATTCAAACTTACTTTTTAAAAATTCTTTGATTACTTTTACGCCCTCAGCAACAAAAAGCCGATTTTTGTACCTAAATTTCTTTTTTTGCAAATTAGAAATTAACTTAATTTGGTTCTTGCTGAGCATAATTTAAAATTTGATGTAAGTTACTTGGAAAAATTTTTAGCAAAAATATCATTTATTATTGTAATTACCATTTTACTTATGTCGTGTAATGCTACTAAGCATTTAACCGATGAGGATTATTTATTGACCGAACATAATTTTGAAGAAAACGATAAGCGCATCCGCCCCAGAAAATTCAGAAATACTTTAAAAATTGAACCTAATACTAAGGCCTTAGGTACACCTTTAAAACTTCATGTGTACAACATTGCTAAGCAAGAACCAGATACAGTTTTTGATGCTTGGTTATACAAAAAACCTAAACGTCCAAAACGCTTAGTCAACTTACTATCCAAAAAACAAGTTGTAAATTTAAGGAATACCTATATTGGTTTAAATGAACGCATTCAAAATGCCGGTGAAGCTCCAGCTATTATTGACGACCAAAAAATTGAAGCTACCAAAACCAATCTCCGTGCTTGGTATTGGAATAATGGGTGGTTCAATGCAGAAATTGACCATGAGATTACAAAAGATTCCCTCCGCCAACACGCTAGTATTAACTATAAAATAGATACAGGAGATGCATTTATCATTGATAGTTTACAATCTGCTATTCAATCTAAAGTAGTAGATTCTATTTATCAAGCCAATAAGGTTAATGCATTAATCAAAGAAGGAGAACAGTTTAGAACAGCTGATTTTGATTTAGAACGAGAGCGAATTACGCGCTTAATGCGAAACAATGGTATCTTTAACTTTAAGCGAGAGCATATCAATTTTACAGCAGATACCATAGAAACGGATAGTAAAATTAACATTAGTCTTCGCATTGAAGATTTAAAAAGAACGCTAGAAGGTGACACTACCAATTTAGGCTATCGGTTAAAGAAAATAAGCGAAGTAAACATTTTTACTAATTATTCCATTGATCAAAAAGATGCTGTGGTTACCGATAGCGTTCATTACAATGGTTATCAGATTTATTCTTTTGGAAAAAGAGCTTACAAGCCTAAAGTCCTTACTGATGCTGTATTTATTCAAGAAAATCAATTGTTTAGCGAGCGAAACAGGACACAGACTTTTGAACGATTTTCAGATATGCGGGTATTTAAGTACCCCAATATTCAGTACCAAGAAGACCCTCGAGATGAGTCGGGTGAAAGCATGATTGCCAATGTATATTTGACTCCGAGAGAAAAATTTGGATTTACCATAAGTAATGATGTCTCGCAAAGTAATATAGTTGATTTTGGTTTAGGTTTCAACAGTTCCTTATTAGTGAGAAATGTGTTTAAAGGAGCAGAGATTCTTGAACTATCAGGAAGAGGAATAATAGGTTCTTCTAGGGATGCTGCCAGTGCAAGCGATCAATTTTTCAACGTTAATGAAGTAGGTGCTAATGCTCGTTTAAGCTGGCCTAAGATTGCTTTTCCTCTAAAAACAGATAAAATTATTGCGAATGATATGTCGCCTTTTACCTCTTTAAATTTAGGCTTTAGTTCGCAGCAAAACATTGGCTTAGATAGGAGAAATTTTACAGGTAGCTTTTCTTATGCCTGGCAGCCACAACGCCGGGTTTCTCACCAATTAGATTTAGTAAACGTTCAGTTTGTAAACAACCTGAATTTAAATAATTATTTTAATGTCTTTGGAAACTCTTTTGCTCAATTAAATAATTTAGCCCTGAACTATCAAGAGTTGGTTGACCCTACGTTATTTGAAACAAATGATGAAGGTGCAATCACTCAACTGATCATTCCTGAAGGAGCAGACGGATTTATCAATACACTTGAACAGGCAAATATTCCTCTGACTGCGGAGGAAGATCAATTGGCCTCTTCAATCATAGAAAGAAAAGAAAGACTAACTGAAAACAACCTTATCATTGCTTCAAATTTTGTGTATAACTATTCAAACCGATTAAATATAGAAGATCAGGATTATTTTCAGTTTAGAGGAAAAATAGAAATAGCGGGAAACTTACTTTCAACTTTAGCTTCAACAATTGGCTTAGAACAAAATGAGAATGATAATTTTGATTTGTTTGGTGTACAGTTTTCGCAATATGCCAAAACAGAGCTAAGCTTTATCAAGCAATGGGATTTTGACAAAAAAAGGGTAATTGCTGCTCGAGCTTATTCGGGGATTGCTATTCCCTACGGCAATGCCAATTCAATCCCGTTTATACGAAGTTTTTTTGCTGGAGGACCCAATGACAACAGGGGTTGGCAGCCTTATGATTTAGGTCCAGGTAGAACGGGTGGTGTGAATGACTTTAACGAAGCTAATTTTAAAATTGCGCTCAATGCTGAATACCGTTTTAATTTATTTGGTGCTTGGAATTCTGCCCTCTTTGTAGATGCCGGCAACATCTGGAATGTATTTGATAATGTAACTGATGAAAATGCAGTGTTTCAAGGAATTGAAAGCTTAGGCGATTTAGCCGTTGGTTCGGGTTTTGGTATTCGGTATGATTTAAGTTTTTTTGTAATTCGCGTAGATGTAGGATTTAAAACCTATGAACCTAATCCTCAAGGAGGTGATTGGTTTAATCGGTATAATTTTGCTAATGCAGTTTATAATTTTGGAATTAACTATCCTTTCTAAACAATTTAATTTTATTACTTTTGAATTTAATTTAATCTGAAAACAACTGATTATGAGTCATACTATTAAGCCTGGTGTTGCTACGGGAAAAGAAGTTCAAGAAATTTTTAAACATGCTAAGGAAAATGCTTATGCATTGCCAGCAGTAAATGTAATTGGAACAAATTCAATGAACGCAGTAATGGAAACTGCAGCTGAGTTAAATGCTCCTGTGATTATTCAATTTTCTAACGGAGGTGCTCAATTCAATGCGGGAAAAGGACTTTCTAATGAAAACGAAAAAGCAGCCATTTTAGGTGCCGTATCTGGAGCTAAGCATGTTCATGAACTTGCAGAAGCCTATGGTGTAACTGTAATTTTACATACCGACCACTGTGCTAAAAAATTATTGCCTTGGATTGATGG
>PXFS01000044.1 GCA_003564185.1 Flavobacteriaceae bacterium | reverse complement strand
TTACCCAAACTCCAGCTGCTATAGCCCCAAATTCCAAGAATAATAAAAACTAAAGCTAGAAAGAAATGCAAAAACATAAACATAGTCCATAGGCTTGGGTCAGGACCAAAAAGACCAGCTACTTCAGTCCCTTCCTTTTTAGGGAACAATTCTAAATGCAGGTGAGGCGAATGCATTTTTTTATGCTTCTTAGGAATCTCTATCCAAATATGCTCGTCTATTTGCTTTACGGGGTAGGGAAAGCTTTTGTCTTTTTTCCAATCTTGAATTTGTTGCGCTAATTCTGGAACTGACTTATTCGTAAACCGAGTAAATCTTACCCTTAATTCAATAGTGTCTTCAATATTAATGGTTGTAGTTGAACTCATGGTGTAAATGTAGTAGGAAATATTGAGTTTAAAAAATTATACGGAATATCCCCGTAACGAAGAACAATGCCAGGTCAAGTAATTTCAACGAACTTAAGTGAAGTTGAATTGTATTGAAGTGGGGGCACTGAGTGATTTAAACGAACGCGAGTGGTGTTGAAATTGTATCGAAATACGGTCACTGAGTGATTGAATGTTTCATTAGAAAACATTCAATTGTATCGAAGTGAGCTCTCGATACATCTCGCTAAGAAGATTCCAAATTCATTATCAACATCGTAAAAAGCGAGACACTCGAGCTGACATCCAACATCTTCAATGAGTTAGCAATTTGCAATTGCGTAAACGCCTGCCCACTCTATCTATTTAGATAGTTTAGGGAATTAATCCCGTGAGTGAAGCGATACGGGAAAACACCAAACACCCCGCACCCAGCATCTGACATCCATCAAAAAACATCCTTCACCAAGCATTATTTCAAAAAATTTTGCATATTTGTACAGTAAATGTTAAAACAAATATCCAAAAACTTAAATCATGATAAAGAAAAAGCTTGTCCAAGCAAGAAAACAAAAAGGATTTACACAAAAAGACATCGCCGAAATTTTATGTATGGGCGTGTCTAATTACAGCAGAAAAGAAAAAGGTATATTGAGTATGAGAAATGAGGAGTGGGAAAAAATTGCCGAATTTTTAGGCGTACCTGTAGAAGAAATACATTATAATACCCTCATTTCTTTAGACCACTTTTAGTTGTTTCTTAGTTGAATTTTAAGCTGCATTTTTATATTTTTCTATAGGCTTTTTGTTTATACCTTGATGGTTTCTATTATGATATCTTTCCATCCATTTTTTTATGCCACGGTACAAGGTTATTCCGTCTTCTGCTGGGTTTAGGTATATGTGTTGATATTTGATTGTTCTCCAGAATCTTTCTATGTAGATATTGTCTAAAGCTCTTCCTTTGCCATCCATACTGATCTTTATGTTCTCTTTTTTAAGCAAATCTACATATTGCAAACAAGTAAATTGGCTACCCTGGTCTGAGTTAAGTATTTCAGGCTTTCCGTTTGTCTTGATAGCCTGTTTGATAACTTCTAAACTTGCCTGAGCATCTAATGTGTTAGAAAGGCCCCAAGCCATTATAGCACGACTGTAAACGTCTATAATCGCTGTGAGATACATGAATCCTTTTTCCATAGGGATGTAGGTGATATCTATTTCCCAGACTTGATTTGGACGGTTAATTTTTAAATCTTTCAAAAGATAAGGATGTAGGTATTTTTTCTCTCCTAAAACAGTTAAATGACGGCGAGGATAAATAGGGCGTATGTTTGCTTTACGCATTAATCGTCTTACACGTTCATAACCTGCTTTTATACCATTATCAGATAGCATACTTTGCATAGTCAGAACACCAGCTGTTGGTTCTTCAAGAATATGCTTGTCCATGATCTGCATAATCTCAAGGTTCTCCGGCTTCTCTCCAATAGGTTTGTAGTAAAGACTACTTCTGGAGATATTCATAAGTTCACATTGTTGTCTAACACTTAATGACTTATCGTGGTTACTTAAAATCAGTTCTTTTTTCATCCTAGTAGATCCAATTTTTTCAAGTTTTTTTTAAAATAATCCCGCTCTACTTCAAGCTTACCGATTTTAGCATAAAGTTTGTCTAAATCAACTTGCTCTTCTTTGGGTTTAGGTGATTTTTTGTCAAAAACATCCTTTGATTTTTCTAAAAACTCTTGCTTCCATTGACTAATTTGGTTCGGGTGCAATTCAAAACGCTCTGCTAGTTCTGATAAACTATAACGCTCTTTTAAAGCCTCTAAGGCGACTTTTGTTTTAAATTCTGAAGTGAATTTTCTTTGTGATTTTCGCATTGTTTCCATTGTTTAAAGTTAATAATTTTTTCAACTTAACAAATGGTCTAAATTTGTAGAGGTATTATAGTATCTGGTGCATGATGTTCAGCAAACCAATATCTTGAGAAACCTAGTATATCAGCTTTCTCTACACATGAAAAGCTTTGATTCAAAAGATTTTCAGCTGTTTCATTCTCCAAATCAAAAATACCAAGGTCTAATATTCCAATATTCATAATCTTGTATAAGGTTTAGTGTCCTTGACTATAACCAAAGCATCAAAATCTTCTTCTATAATTGAATCGTAATAATGACCATAAATCCTGCATTTATTTTTATTGTTCATGTTGATTAGATGATAAGGATTGTTAGAGTTAAAACTTAAAAAATAAATAGAATCTGTATAAGCATGGTCGTTAAAAGATTCTGTTGCTAGATACTCTAAAGCCTCTTCTTTAGGTTTTTTAAGCTTCTTGTCGAACCACAAAAACCTTTTCTTCTTTCCATTATATGAGCTATAAGCAATAAAATAATACTCGTTTCCATATCTCTTATTTAGCTCATCTCCTAGAGAAATTATATTCTTATTTTTGAAATATTTTGATGCATTAGGCTTTTTTCTAAAATGTGTAGAAGAACCCCATAAAACTATTTTGCCGTATATAGGACTTAAACTATCTTTTAAAAAACTAATGTTTTTACCCATTTCATAATCTCTTAAATTATTTATGTCGTGGTGCTTGTCTAAACTAATTCTTTTTGCATCTGCAATAATATTTTTTAAGGTTTGTGTCAAAATCATTTTTGAAGTGGCTTCCATTTCAACTTCCTCTAAATGATTTACTATTTTATTTGTATGGTTGATAATATAATCTTTTTGAATATCATTTTTTAGCTTTAAATGATAAGAACTTTTTGTGACTAACTTTTTCAAATATTCAAAGTAAACTTCATCATTTATTAAACTTAAATCGATCTCAGGTAATTCAGTTTTCAGGAAATCTTTAAAATTATCTACCGTATTTTCTCCTGAGAATTTGGTTTCAAATCCAATAATTAGAATAGAGTCCTTTTTTTTGTTCATTTCCTTTACATACTCAAAAAGTTCATATTTTTCTGTGCATGCTAGCATGTTATACATACCTTGAAATATTGGATTAGGATTATCTGTAGCTAAAAATTTTCTATACCCATAGTAAACTTCAAATAGATTAGATTCAAAAGCAACTATGCCAAATCCTTTTTGCTGGTGTAACTCTTTAATTAGATGAATACGTTCTGAGTTGATAGTTCCTTCAAAATGAGTAGGATCTCCTAAAGCTACAATTTTTACTCTCTCATCTAATTGCTTAGCGATTTCAAAATTTATTTGAGAGTTAATCTCAAAGCTGTTTAAAATAAACGTCGAAAAGAATAAAATTAAATATTTGAATAGGTATGGTTTATGGTAAAATCTTGTTGCTTTACCATAAACCAGTAAATTGTAGAATAATTTAAACGGGTACACAAACGATACCTTTACAGGAGTGTGAACAAGTTTTTTTGACCCACAAACAATTAATCTACTGCCTGTTAAAGCTAATTCGTCCTGTGATGCAGAACCTCCATTTATAATTAGCTTTTGTTTGTCGTTTAAGGAAACTATTCTTTCCCTATTTAATTTGAGTTTTTTTTTCATTTGTAAATATTTTGTTTCCTCCTCCTCATTCAAGGCTTTTCGGTACCGCCTAAAACAAAACACTCTCACCTGTTATAACTAAAAAATCAGCATTTGAAAAGTTTAACCAGTCAACAATTTTTAAATGTGAATAATCCCCAGCTTGTGTGGTTAGTACTAATATCATTTA
>PXFS01000090.1 GCA_003564185.1 Flavobacteriaceae bacterium | reverse complement strand
TGATTTACAATTTTGTTAAAGATAATCATTTCATCATGCATCAAACTATTGAAAATATTGACTGGTACAAAAATGAAAAATTGGGTCCCACACATTTAGAATATGACGCTTGTTTAAATACCTTGGTGTATACTAAAAATTTACTTCAGCTGTTTGGAATTAATGCTTTCTATGCACTTGTTAATGTAAATGAACAACCCGTTGACTTAATTGAAGAATTACCCTCTTTACAAGGTAACCAAATGATGTTGTACGTGCCTTTACCTAATGATGAAATATGGTTGGATTGTGCAGCTTACGAGTGGCCTTTTAATTTTTTGAGTCAAAGTAAAGCACAGCGAAAAGTAATGATTGTTACTAAACATGGAGGCGAGCTTGTATTCACTCCTACCTATACCTCAGAAGATAATGTACAATCAACTTCAATACAGCTTGAAATTGACCAAAATGGTGAATTTAAAGAGGCTTCTTTAAAAAGAACTTCTAAGCTAATTGCTTTTGAAAAAAGACGTTTACTTAATCAAGAAAATCAACTAGCAGAGGATTATGCCAAACAGTTTGAAGGAATAGCAAATTTACAAATCCAAAACCTTCAAATTACTAGTGATTCAGCAGAAGCCAAAAAAGAAGAACAACTTAACTTTTCAGGAAAATTAAATAAAAATTCAAATGATTCTATGGTGTTTTCTTTGTCTAAATTTGGATCTCCTTTTCAGTTGCCTCAGGAAACTAAGACAAGAGTAACACCTTTTGCTATTGCCAAAGGCTTTACTTTTGAAGATGAAATTAAACTACATTTACCAACTTCCTTGAAATTGGAATTGCCTTTTAAAAAAATCAAAAGAGAAAGCCAGTTTGGTTTATATGAAGTGGAAATTGATACACTTGATACTGAACTTATAATCAATCGAAAATTCGTTCTCAATAGTGGTGAATTTTTGAAAGGGGATTATATTGAATTTGTAAAGTTCATGCAGAGATTAAAGAAAGACGAAAATCTTGAATTTAGTTTAATGATGAATTAAGCTTTATTTGTAAGAACTTGGTTAAATTATTACTAATAATATTTTTCAAATTATAAGGTTTGGGTTTAAATTCTGAATTTTAAATAAAAAATGAAAAATTTAATAATTTTATTAATACTTAGTTGGAGTATAAGTATGGAAAAAAATATAGTTGATTTTCAATCTGAATATGAAATAGAGCAATGGCAAATTGTAAATGATGGTGTAATGGGAGGCTTATCAAAATCTAGTGTGAAGATTAATGATGATGGATACATGCTTTTTACAGGTCAAGTCTCTCTAGAAAATAATGGTGGTTTTGCTTCTGTCCAGCACAGTACTTTAATTGAAGATATTGAAGAATACACTCACGTAAAAGTGAGATTGAAAGGCGACCAAAAAAACTATCAACTTCGTTTAAAATCAGAAAAATCGCAGTATCAATCTTATATTCAAGAGTTTGAAACAAGCGGTGATTGGGAAGAAATTACCTTAAAAATAGCTGATTTTTATCCCAGTTTTAGAGGAAGAAAATTAGACATGCCTAATTTTGAATTTAATCAAATCCAGCAAATTACTTTTTTAATTGCCAATAAAAAAGCAGAAGAATTTGCATTGGAAGTAGATCAAATTGATTTGATTAAAAAATAAAATCTACACCTTCACCTAATTTTTGGATGGATGCTCTACTTTACCGTCACTATGCTGTGCAAAACGTCCTGCATCAACTGGGTGAACATTTTCATACACATCAAATGGCCAGCCGCCATATTCAGTTTGTTGATAGTCCATAATAAACTCGTTCATCTCTTCGGGAGAACTGGCTACAAATGGCCCTCTTTGTAAAACAGGTTCATTGATGGGCAGAGCTTCTAAATATAAGAATTCAGCACCTTCTTTTGAAGTAGAAACCAATTCGGTTTCTTGCTGTGCGTCTAAAGTAATTTGATGACCACTTTCAATTTCTTTGCCGTTAAGTTCAATGTTACCCCCTTCAAAAAAATACAAAGCCCTATTTGTGGGTAGCTCATTTTTAGGTAAACTAAGACTAGCTTCTTCTTCTAGGCTAATTCGCCATACATTCACATTATTTTCAGCTTTAGCAGCAAAAGAATCTGGAGTTGGACTTAGCGCTTCAGTTTTACATAGCTTACCCGCTATAATTTTTACGGAGGCTTTCTTTCCCTTTGAATTTTCAATTACTTCTACAGGAATTGTTTCATTCCAATACATTTTAAAATGCGGTTCAACTTTTTTAGAACGCTTAGGTAAATTGAGCCAAATCTGAAATAACAATAAAGGGTTGTCTTCATCTTGATTGACCAATGGAAACATTTCAGAATGAAGCACTCCTTTCCCAGCAGTCATCCATTGTACGTCTCCAAATCCAAATCTTCCTTTAGCTCCTAGAGAATCCGAATGATCTACATAGCCTTTTTCTACTAAAGTTATGGTTTCAAATCCAGCATGCGGGTGTCCTGGAAAACCAGGGACTTGTTGGCCATGGTACATTCTAAATCCATCTCTTTTAGTAAAATCATTTCCTCTCATTCTTCCTTCTAAAAAAGAAGGATGGGGACCTAATTTTTCATTTCCTGGTGGAAAGTGGTCTTGATGGAAAGCACAAAACAAAAAGGGATCTAGGGTTTCCCAATGAAACCCTAAGTTTTTAATTTCTTTAATGGGAGTGTTTTTAGTCATTTCCAAATTGTAATTCAGAGATTTCGAAATCACCATCGGTTAGCACATCACCAGCTTCAGTAGTAAATTCAAAAAACCCTATAACCACATCTTCATTAAAAGTCTCTATAGTAACAAATCCAGTTTCAGCAAACATGTCAAGGCTGTCACCCTCTCCTGGGTTGGGGTCATACACGGCAAAGTGAGGAACCATTTCTTCTTCAAAACTATAAGAGCCTGATTCATTCATAGGAGCAATAACATTGATAATAACCTGCTCACTAGAATTTAATTTAATACCATATATAGCTAATTGATTAAACATTGAGTTGTTGTATAAAGCCAACGCTATGTCCGCTTCAAAAAACTCTCCATTAATATCAACGTCTAAATAATTATCATCATTAGTATTGCTTTCTTCGGGAATTTCTAATTCGTCTGGTAATTCATCCTCGTCGGGTAAATCAACCTCTTCATCCTCCATAAAAGGAACACTATTAAAGACTCCTTTATTTACTGTGATTAATCTTCCTGATCCACTTTGTCTTAATTCAAAATTAAAATTTCCTGAAATACCAAGAGAATCAATACTCTCAATTTCAACAACTCCACCTGTACCTGGACCACTAGAAACAAAAAGCTGACCGTCTCTCCTAAAGGTAGCTTGATTGTCTGATCCTGGACCAATCTCATAAACTCCTGGAGACAAATCAGAAAATTTTATATTCAGCACATCAGATGATGATGCTTCTAGTACAAAAGTTGAAAGACCAAGATCACTTTCGTTTTCAACTACCATTTCTGTAGAAGATCTAAAAAGGCTTCCGTCAATTTCTGCTTGTACAAATGAGGATCTTCTTTCTATGTCAGATTCACATGCTACAAAAAATAAACTGAGCAATATAAGGGTTGGTAAATGTTTCATAAACTGTTTATATTTTCAAAAACAAATGTAAAATAAAAAATTTAATCTGTTTTGTGTAAAGTCATAAATTATAATTCTATATTTGCAGCTTATTTAAAATCAATTAATAACAGAGGTTTCGAACCTCAAAATTTAATTACTATGCCAGTAAAAATTAGATTACAAAGACACGGTAAGAAAGGAAAGCCTTTCTTCTGGATTGTTGCTGCCGATGTGCGTGCAAAAAGAGATGGTAAATTTTTAGAGAAATTAGGAATTTACAACCCAACTACCAATCCTGCTACCATTGAATTAAATGTTGATGGTGCTGTAAAATGGATGCGTAATGGAGCTCAACCTACAGACACAGCAAAAAGAATCCTTTCCTACAAAGGAGCCATGTTGAAAAAGCACTTGCTTGCAGGTGTGGACAAAGGGGCGCTTACAGAAGAGCAAGCCAATGAAAAGTTTGAAGCTTGGATGAAAGAAAAAGAAGACAAAGTTTTCTCTAAAAAACAACAAGTAGAAAAATCAGCTACAGATGCTAAAGAAAAAGCTTTAGCTGCTGAAAAAGAAGCCAATGCTAAGCGTAAAGCTGAAGCAGAAGCGGCTCAAGCTGAAGCAACTGAAGAAGCTGCCACTGAGGAAGCTACTCCAGAAGCAGAAGAAAACACGGAAGAAAAAGAAGCTTAAAAATAAAGTAACGATGACCAAAGATGAGTGTTTTTATCTAGGAAAAATCGTTAGTAAATACAGCTTTAAGGGTGAATTGTTGATCAAATTAGATACCGATGAACCCGAATCTTACGAAAATTTGGAATCAGTTTTGGTGGATTACCGCCGTAAACTGATTCCTTTTTTTATTGAATCTTCTCAACTACACAAATCCAATCTACTTCGCGTAAAGTTTGAAGACGTGGACGAAGAAGCCGATGCCGATGAACTCATCAACTTTGAAGTTTTTCTTCCTTTAAGTCAACTACCCAAATTAGAAGATAATCAATTTTACTACCATGAAGTTATTGGGTTTAAAGCAACGGATGAAAAACATGGTGAAATTGGAGAAATAGTGGGTGTAAACGATCAAACTCCACAAGCATTATTTCAAATTAAACACCCTTCAGGAAAAGAAATTTTAATTCCTGTAAATGATAGTTTCATTCAAAAAATTGATAAAGAAAAAGCTACTTTTTACTTCACTACCCCAGAAGGTCTACTAGAAATGTATCTAGAATAACCTTATTTGGCCCTCTTAATTTCATCAGACATCTCTTAAAATTTCACAACTAAATTAAAAAAAACAACATTTAATTTTTGTGTATTCAAAGTTTATTATACTTTAGTATTTCAAATTAACACAAATGTTGAATAAAGTATATTTCTGGAACTTTTTTTATTTTGCTTTTACAAGCAGAAAGGGGTTGTAGTATATAAATATATATAAATCATAGTAAAGCCCCTTTTTGGGGCTTTTTTTATGCCATGAAAGAAAATAATATAATTGCTATACAAGGAATAGAAGGCTCTAACCATCATAAAGTGGTAAGTGATTTCTTAGGTAAAAAAACACCTATTATTACCTGCAATAAATTTGAAGAAGTTGCAAAAGCAGTCGTAAATCAAGAGGCTGACTTTGGTTTGATGGCCATAGAGAATTCTATTGCTGGAAGCATATTGCCCAACTACCAGCTCATTTTAGAAAACAAGTTAGAAATTGTTCAGGAGTTTTATTTGCCTATTGCGCATCATTTAGTGGCTTTACCCAATCAAGACGTTCAGGATATAAAAGTGGTAAAATCGCATCAAATGGCATTGTACCAATGCAGTCGTTTTTTTTCTAATTATCCGCATATTCAACTTATGGAGGATGTAGATACTGCGCTTCCTGCAAAGCAAATTGCTGAAAACAATTTACATCAACAAGCTGCCTTAGTTCCAGAAGGTACCGCTCAAATTTTTGGGTTAGAAGTGATTCAACCAAATATTCAAAATCATGCGTTTAACGAAACTCGATTTGTTTTGCTTCAGCAGCAAACCACAAACCAAAATAAGGAAGCGAATAAAGCAACTTTATATTTCACCCTACCTCACCAAGAAGGTAGTTTAGCTGAAGTTTTGTACAGCATGAAAGAGGCGCAAATGAATTTGACTAAAATACAAAGTATTCCTTTGGCAGAATCTGCTTGGGCGTATGCTTTTATTGTTGACCTTCGGTTTGATTCAATAGAAAAATTAAATCAATTGACTCAAAATTTACAGCAAAAATTAGAATGTATCAGTAATTTAGGAACTTATAAAAGCGGGAGAGAATGATTGAATTTGCTCAACGATTAGCAGACACATCCGAATACTACTTCAGCAAAAAGCTGAAAGAAGTAAAGGCCATGAATGAAAAAGGTGCCAATGTACTTAATTTAGGTATTGGAAGTCCAGATTTGGCCCCTCCAAAACAGGTGTTTAAAGGCTTTACTGAAGCGCTTAATACCCCATCAGCATTTCAGTACCAACCGTACTTAGGGATTGATGAATTGAGGGTGTCGGTAGCTAAATTCTATCAAAATTATTACGCCATTGATGTAGATGAAAATTCAGAAATTCTTCCATTAATGGGTTCTAAGGAAGGAATTATGCTTACCTCTTTAGCTTTTTTAAATCCAGGAGATGAAGTCTTGATTCCCCAACCGGGTTATCCTACTTATCAAGCAGTGACCCAATTGGTAGAAGCCATCCCAAAATTTTATCCACTGGACGAAGAAAATAATTGGCATCCTGATTTAGAGGCTCTTCAAAAAATGAATCTTTCTAAGGTGAAGATGATGTGGGTGAATTACCCCAATATGCCTACGGGGGCAAAAGCAGAACGAAAAAAATTACAACAAATAATCGATTTTGCGCTAACTCACCAAATAATTTTGGTGAACGACAACCCCTACAGTACCATTTTAACCGAAGATTATTTTTCTATTTTTCAATTAAAAAATGCTTCTAAAGTAGCAATTGAATTAAATTCACTAAGTAAAAGTTTCAATTTAGCAGGTTGTCGAGTAGGATTTTTAGTGGGACAATCGGATTTTATCAATGCGGTTTTGAAAGTGAAAAGCAATATGGATAGTGGCATGTTTTTTCCCATTCAAAAAATAGGGGCGCAAGTGCTTCAACTGGATAAATCTTGGTTTCAAGAATTGAATAATACCTATGAAGAACGCAGAAAATTAATTTGGGAGATAGCAGATGAATTGGAACTTAATTACGATAAAAGTTCCATTGGTTTGTTTGTTTGGGCAAAAGTTTCAGCTGGGGAAAATGCTTCAGCCGTAGCCGATAAACTCCTCTATGAAGCCAAGGTGTTTGTCACTCCCGGAAAGGTGTTTGGTGAAACTAAAGATGAATTTTTACGATTTTCGCTTTGCGTTAATAAAGAGATGATTTCAGCAGCATTTCAACGTATTAAAAATTTAAAATTGAAACATGAAAGTTTGTAGTATAGGTGTTGGATTAATTGGTGGCTCAATGGCTTTGGCTTTAAAAAAGCACTTTCCAAAGACCATTGTTCATGGCTTGGATGCTTCTAAAGCACATGTAGAAAAAGCCATTGCTTTAGGAATTATTGAAAGCGAAGCAAAATTTAGCGATTTAAGCAATTTTGACTTAGTGATTATTAGCGTTCCTGTGGATGCTATTGCTTCAACTGCTCAAAAAGTCTTAGCAAATATTCATGAAAATGCGTTGGTGGTTGATATGGGGTCTACCAAAGCTAAAATATGCGAGGAATTAGCCAATCACCCTAAACGGAATCAATTTTTACCTGCTCATCCTATTGCGGGTACTGAGTTTTCTGGACCTTCAGCTTCGTTTGCAGATTTGTTTGAAGGGGCGCGAATGATAATTTGTGAGCCAGAAGCAACGCGTTTGGATTTACGCAAGAAGGCTTATCAGTATTTTCAGCAGTTGGGTATGGAATTACAATTTATGACCCCTAAAGCCCATGACCAGCACTTGGCTTATGTTTCGCATTTATCGCATGTAAGTTCATTCATGCTGGGAAAAACGGTATTGGATTTAGAAAGTAATGAAAAGGAAATATTTAGGTTGGCAGGAAGTGGTTTTGCTTCTACTGTTCGCTTAGCAAAGTCAAATCCCACCACTTGGAGTGCTATTTTTAGTGAAAATAAAGAAGAAGTACTCACTAGTTTAAGAGCTTATCAAAAAAATTTAAGCCTTTTTGAAGAAGTGATAAAAAACAATGATGTTGAGGGCTTAAAGCAACTTTTGGAAAGCACCTCACGTATAAAAGAAATAATAATATAAAGCTATGGAAAATTCAAAATCAATGAAAGAATGGTTGACTAATTTCGGTTTAGAGCATCCTCTAGTTATTGCTGGGCCGTGTAGTGCAGAAACCGAAGAGCAGGTTGTTGGTGTTGCTCATCAATTAAAGGATACAGATACTAGCGTTATGCGGGCAGGTATTTGGAAACCTAGAACACGTCCTGGAAATTTTGAGGGCGTTGGAGCCATTGGGTTAGGTTGGTTGCAACGCGCAAAAGAAGAGACAGGATTAATGATTGCTACCGAGGTAGCCAATGCCAACCACGTAGATTTAGCCTTAAAAGCAGATATTGATGTGTTATGGATAGGTGCTAGAAGTACAGTGAGTCCATTTATAGTTCAAGAAATTGCCGAAGCCCTAAAAGGAACCGATAAAATTGTGTTGGTTAAAAACCCTGTGAATCCCGATTTACCCTTATGGTTAGGAGCAGTTGAGCGACTCAATCAAGCAAACATTAAAAAATTAGGGGTGATTCACCGTGGTTTTTCTACTTATGAAAAAACAAAGTTTAGAAATAATCCCGAGTGGCAAATCGCCATCGATTTACAAACCGAATTTCCTGACTTGCCCCTTATTTTAGACCCTTCTCATATTGCAGGAAACCGGGAGTTGATTTTTGATGTTTGTCAGACTGCATTAGACTTGAATTACGATGGAATTATGGTAGAAACTCACCCACAACCCGATGCCGCTTGGAGTGATGCTAAACAACAAATAACACCAAATCGCTTGGAAGAAATCACCAAAGATTTACGCATTAGAAAAGCTAGTTTAAATCAAGCTGAATACGTGAATAAACTGAATGCCTTAAGAACAAAAATTGACGTGATAGATCAACAATTATTAGAAAGTTTAGGAAAACGTATGGGTATTGCTCAAGAAATTGGTCAGTTAAAAAAGGAGAACAATGTGGCCATTTTACAATCCAAACGTTGGAACACTATTTTGGAGAATATGATTGAAAAAGCAAAGGTTCATGATTTAAGTGAAGATTTTATTTTGAAGTTTTTAAAAGCTATTCATGAAGAATCGATAAAGCATCAAAATCAGATTATTAATAAAAAAGTGAAATAAATATTTAAATAAATTTTATTTACTAAATTTGGTTAATTGATTTGTAATAATTTCTAATATTTAGCATTTAAAAAATGATTCATCAAATTTATTCTTGTCTACGAAATCAACGAATACTTATTGTGCTTTTCACCTTAATATTCAGTACATCTGTAAGTTATAAAATTAATGCGCAACAAGTCTCAGGGGAGTTTTTCAATTTTCCAAATAAACAGGTCAAACTGCAAGCTTTCCAAAATTTTGATACGTACACGGTTGCTACATCCCAAACAGATGACTTAGGGAAGTTTATGCTAAGTTTTTCACCTTCTAATTATGGAATAGGTATATTTTCTATTGAAGGTTTAGACCCTGTAATTCTTATTCTTAACAAGGAGATTATAGAGTTAGAGCTTATAGAGGATGATGAAAAGAAGGAAATACGAGCTGTTCAAGGCGAAAAAAATATTTTCTTTAGGCAATACTCAGAAGAACAACCAAAGAGAGAGCAGGCTCTTAATGCATGGAATTATTTACATCAGAAATATACTAGCGATTCACATTTTAATTCTCAAAAAAATGTGATTAAGCATATAGAGAAAGAAATGAATCGTTTAAAAAATGAAGAGTCAAATTTTTTGAATACTCTTGAAAAAAATAATTATCTAAGTTGGTATATTCCATTACGAAAGTTAGTTGGCAGTGTTGCTCAGGTTGCGCAGTACCAACCAGAAAGAATCCCTGAAACCCGTAAAGCTCTACAAGAAATAAATTATGCGGATGAGCGTTTGTACAAAAGTGGATTGTTAAGAGAAGCAATTGAAAACCATATTTGGTTCATTGAAAATAGCAGTGGAGGTTTAGACCAGGTGTATAAAGATTTGAACGAATCAATAGCAACTGTAATTGATCAATTAAAAGGAGATGATGAAAAATTGAACCTGGTTGCTCAAGCCATGTTTGAGGTTTTAGAGCAAAGAAGTCTATTTACCTCAAGTGAGTATTTAAGCAAACAATTATTAAACCAGGACGACTGCGGATGTTTAGACGAAGATTTTGAGAAGCGTCTTCAGAAATATGGAAAGATGGCAACTGGAGAAACTGCACCAGATATTGTTTTTACTGAAGACACATTTTTCCCCAAAGGAGTTTCAGCGAATAAAATGAGTGACTTAGATGCAGATTATTACTTGGTAGTTTTTGCCGCTGGATGGTGTGGACACTGTTTGGAGTCAATTCCACGAATTAATCAAATGTATCCTGACTTGATGTCTAAGAATGTTGAAGTAGTTATGGTTTCATTAGACGATTCAAGCAATTCTTTTGCTCAATTTGCTTCATCGTTTTCTTTTATAAGCACTACAGATTTTCAAAAATGGAACAGTAAAATGGTTGAAGGTTACCAAGTATATGCAACGCCTAGTTATTTTATGCTAGATAATGAATTAAAAATTTTAATGAAATTTAATTCGATTGAGCATATTAAATCATGGATTGATTCGAAATTGAAAGAGTAAGAAATTCTATAAACTACTAATTTAATAGCTTTTCATCAGAATTAAAATGTTCTTTAATTATAGCAATAGCTGGGTCTATTTTGGTGATTATTTTGAGGGACTCTTTGTCGTTAAAAAGTTGCTTAGCCATAACCGCAATAAGGTACTGATCTAAATTATTACTTACTGAAAAGTCATAGGAGAAATTAAGTTCTTTTAAGTTTTTTTCAAATTCTGAAACTAAATCGGTGGCGATTTCATCTTTTAGAACTAAAAATTCTTCAATTGATAGTTGATTATAGTTTAATCTGTCTTTTTCCATAAAATCAAAAACATACCTATCCATAACCCCTCCCTGATACATGAATTCTATTTCACTTTCCAAGTTATTTTTAGCCGTTGGAACAAAAATATCAGGAATAATACCTCCACCACCATAGACAATTCTGCCTCCTTTGGTAGAAAATTTCAGAGAATCATTAATTGGAATACTGTCTTTTTCTATCAACTCACCATTTGAAAATCTATGGTAATATTCATTATAATAAGATTTTGTTCCATTTTTGTAAGGTCTTTGTATAGATCTGCCAGAAGGAGTATAATAACGAGAAGTAGTCAGTCTAACTGCGCTGCCATCACCTAAATTCATTTCCTTTTGTACAAGTCCCTTTCCGTAGGATCTTCTACCTACAATCCATCCTCTGTCATTATCCTGTATAGCACCTGCTATAATTTCACTTGCTGAAGCTGTTTTCTCATTGATTAGAACATAGACCTCGCCATCAGTGAACATGCCTCCTTTCTTTGCAATACTTTCCTTGCTTTTACCACTTCTGTTTTTGGTAGTAACAATTGGGGCTCCTTTTTCTAAAAATTCATCAACAATTTCAATAGCTTCCCTTAGATAACCTCCCGCATTATCTTTTAAATCTAAAACAATTCCTTTAGGTTTATGCTGAACAAGTTGATTAAGTTCATATTTGAATTCTGCTGCTGTTGTTTCAGAAAAACGGTTAATTTTTATATAACCTAAATCATTATTTATCATAAAGCTAGCATCAACACTTTTGATGGGAACAAGGTCTCTTTTTAAATCAAATTCTAATAAATCGTCTTCTCCTTTTCTTTTTACTTGTAGCTTTATGGAGGTATTAGCTTTTCCTTTAATTATTCCTCCCACCTGTTGTGCGGTTAAGTTTTTTCCAAAAAGAGTGTCTTCATTGGCTATAAGTATTCGGTCACCAGGAAGAATTCCTGCATTTTTACTTGGTCCATTAGGTAAACTATGAATAACAGCAATGGTATCGTCAAGTTGGTAGTAACTAATTCCAATACCCACAATATTTCCTTTCATTCTTTCCTTAACTCCTGAAAAATCTGATTTTGATATATACGTTGAATGGGGGTCTAATTTTTCTAAAATTGAATTGGTAGTTTGATTCACAATACTATCTATGTCTACATCATCCACATAATCTCGTTCAATATAACTAATTAAGTTAATCAGTTTTTGTTTGTTTTTATTTGTAGGGAGTTTTAACGAAGCCTCATTGGTACCCGCCATAAAGCCCCCCATAATAATACCAGCAGCTAATGAAAAACCTATGATTAAAGGCACGTATTTTTTGGGTAAATTATTCATTGTGGTTAATATTATCTAAGTGAGTTGTTACCACGCCAGCTTTTTGTAAAAATTCGATGCCTGAATTATCTTTGTATGACTGCTCATAAACAACTCTCTTTATACCAGCTTGGTGAATTAGTTTACTGCAATCTTTACAAGGAGAGAGAGTTATGTAAAGCGTAGCCCCTTCACACGATTGAGTAGAACGAGCAACCTTTAGTATGGCATTGGCTTCTGCATGAAGGACATACCATTTGGTAAAGCCTTCATGGTCTTCACAATTATTTTCAAAACCAGAAGGTGTGCCATTGTAACCATCAGATATAATCATTCTATCTTTTACAATAATAGCACCTACTTGCTTCCTTTTGCAATGCGATAGTTTACCCCACTCCTTGGCAATTCTCAGGTAAGCTTTATCAAACTTTAATTGCTTTTTACTTATTTCCATAAATGAGTAAAAGTAAGTTATCTTTATTGAAATTTATTTAAATAAAAAATAAAAAGTTACCAAATCCATACTTCCCTTAATATCGGAATGGAAAGACCAATAACTATTGATGCCAAAACAAGCACCCAGTCTCTTTTATTTACGTTTAAAATTCTTCGGGAAATAAAAGAAAGTAACAATACTATTAGTACTGAAAGCACATGTGCAACTTCAATGCCTAAGGCAAATTGAATGAGAACTATTAATAGATTGTCAACACTTTCTGAAATCATTAAAAAATAAGAAGAAAAGCCGAATCCATGAATCAGCCCAAAGAAGAGTGTAACGACATACAAAAGATTGAATTTTTTGGCAGAGCTGTTCTTGCCTGCTTTAAAAATACTATATAAAGCAGTAAGTAGAATGCTAATAGCAATCAGAAACTCTATCCAGTCTTCATTTATCTTTACCACTTGATAAGCAGCTAAACCTAATGAAATAGAATGACCTAGGGTAAACATAATCACCAACCAAAATACTTTTTTCCAATCACTAAATTGATAACTAACTACTAGCGCAGTTAGAAATAAAATATGATCATAAGCATTCCAATCTAATACGTGATTGATCCCTAAATTTACATAAAACCAAAATTCTGACATTCAATATGTTTTGAAAAATCAAAATTGCAAAAAAAATAATCAGTATTCAAATAAATATTAAGATAATGCAAGCAAGTATATTGAATTCTGAGAAATATATACTTTTGCATAATTTTAGATAATTCTTTGTTTTTACTCTTATTTAATTAAATTTGTTTTTTTTAAATTGTATTTATGTCAAGTAAAACAAGAAAAAGTTTAAATTTTATATTACCTCTTTTTTTAGTAGTTACTATTTTTCTATCTAACGTCTCTTTAAATAAAGATGATTTAAAAATTGAAGACGAAGATATTACCGAAAATGAAAATAAAGTTTTTTCTGAAGAAGATAACTTGATTGATTACACTAAATTTGAGGTATTATCTCCCATACAAGGTTTAAATGAATTTGATGAATTTAAATCTGCTATAGATCAAAAAGCCAAATACACTAATTTTCACGGTAGTTTACTTGTAGCCTACAAAGACCAAATCATTTTTCAAGAAGAATATGGGTTTATGGATCCAATTAATAAGTTAAGATTGCAGCCCCACACTTCTTTTGAACTAGCCTCTGTGAGTAAGCAGTTTACAGCGGCAGCCATTTTGATGCTTGCAGAAGAAAATTGTATTGATATCAACCAATCGGTGAAGCAGTATATACCTGAATTTAAATTTGAAGAAGTTTCAATTCGTCATTTATTAAAACACAGTTCGGGGCTGTGGGATTATATGTATTTAACTGAAGCTTTCTGGAAAAATACTACCGCGCCTATTAATGAAGATGTTGTTCAGTTGATTTCTAAGTATCAAAATTCTTTAAACTTTAGGCCAGGAACTAGATTTAACTACAACAATTCCAATTATGTAGTGTTAGCAGCTCTAATTGAAAAAGTAAGTGGTATTAGTTATGAAAACTTTATTGAAGAACGCATATTTGACCAACTTTGTTTAAACGACTCCTATGTAGGTATTGCTAATAGGAAACATACCTATGTTGCCGATGCATTTATGGGATATGGAAGAGGTTACGTGAGTTTGCCTGCAAGTTTTCACAATCAGGCTTTAGGTGACAAAGGAATCTACGCATCCTCAACAGATTTATTTCGCTGGTTTACTGCATTAAAGAATGGAGATTTACTCACAAAAGAAAATGTTGATTTAATGTTTAATCAGGATGAGTTTGATGACTTTAAGTATGGAATGGGTTTCCGTACAAAATACAGTGAAAGTCAGGAACAAATTATTTATCATAATGGAATTTGGGATGGATATAGGAATGGATTGACTTACCTACCAAAGGATGATTTAGTTATTATCTTGCTAAGTAATACACAAAATAGAAATAAAAAATACTTGCAGAAGTATCTTATTCATAAAACAAAAGACTTCATACAGTCCCCAAGATTACAACAAGAGTTTTCTCAATTAGAAGATATCATTAATTTGGAGCAAAACCTTATATTATGATAACCTTTTTTAATTTTTATTTTGTTGTAGTTAGGATTAAATATTTATGTAAAATCTGGACTATAAGTTTCATTTTGTAATTCAAAATTAGAAGTCAAAAATTCAATAGCTTTTTCTGCGTTTTCCCTTTTAAGCAAGTTCAAAATAGGTTTTCTTTCTGTATGTTTAGTGTTCAGAATGTTGATTTCAAAGACATTAGAAGAATTTGATAAATTTGGTTTAGCAGCACTAAACCAAGCTAAGTTTTGCACTTTGTTAAAACTTAATATGGAAACTTTTGGAGTTTTTGAAAGTTCAATTTTCTTTTTAAAAATTAGTTTTCCATAAAAAAATGAACCCCTGTATAATGCAGATTCTATTTTAATAAAACCTCTTTTTAAAAAGGCCAACATAAAAATAAACCCATATCCTAAAACAGAAAATATCCATATTAAATATCCAATTATGCTCAATTCATTGAGCATTAGGCTGAGTTGAACAAAAATGTAAATAAAAGGAGTCCCTATATAAAGTAAAAAATGAATTTTTTTATGTGTAGTAAATCGGTCTTCAAGTAGTAAACGAGGCATGAATTAGTAAATAAGTATTGCCAAAACAAGCCATACTGCACTACCAATACCATAAGCTGTCCAATTTCTCCTTTTTTTAATTTTATGCGCTTCTTCCCGATATGCCATGTAGTAGTCATAATTGTTTTGAAGCTCTTCATCATTTATTCTTAAATTCTTATTACTAGGTGCTGCGTGAGAAGTTATGCCCGCTGGAATCAAACCTAAAACAGGACTGGTTATAGCTGTAGCAACGCCGGTCCAAACTGCCCCAGAATTTTTACCTTGATAATTGTTTTGAGCATCTTTAATCGCTTTCATTTTTAGTTCTTTTGCATCAAGCGCTTTCAAATCTTCTTCATCAATAGTAATAGCTGAGTTTTTTACCTCTTCTGATAAAGTTTCATAATATAATTCGTTGTCAATAGCACTTAGATCATCCTCTTTTGAAATAAAATTTTGTGCTGTTGAAAATTGACTGATTAAAATTAGGAATAAAACAAAGCTACATGTTCTCATAATTAGATTTATTGTTGATTTTTTAATTATAAATTCAAATAAATATAAAAAACTGAAATACACAAGAAAGTTTTTATAAATCACCATCCAGTATAGAGAACTAGTAATATTACTTCGAGACTAAAAAAAACAGTAGAATTGCTGTCCTAGGCTTCAGCAGAAAACTAAACGAGAAAATCATGAAAAAAATTGATGAAGTAGGGGATTACAATTTGGTAATCATAAGCACTTCCTCTATCTTTTCAATTTTTATCAATTCTTTTTTTCGAAGTGATTTGGTTGATTTATCCCATTTTTTATTACTTAAACCTGAGGCTTCTTTAACTTGATTCAACTCTTGAGCTTCAGAAGAGAGAGCTGAAAGAACAGCTTTTTCTTCTTCGTTGAGTTCAATTTTCTTCTTCTCTGGCTTCATTTGAGGGAAAAACAATACTTCCTGTATAGAAGGATTATTGGTTAAAAACATGATTAAACGGTCCATGCCAATTCCTAAACCTGAAGTTGGAGGCATTCCATATTCCAAAGCTCGTAAAAAGTCTTCATCAATAAATTCAGTTGCTTCATCATCTCCTTTGGCTGCTAATTTAAGTTGTTCTTCAAAACGCTCTCGCTGGTCAATAGGATCATTTAATTCAGAATACGCATTGGCAATTTCTTTACCGCAGACCATTAATTCAAAACGCTCTGTGAGCTCAGGCTTGTCTCTGTGTGACTTGCACAACGGACTCATTTCTTTTGGGTAATCAGTAATAAAAGTAGGTTGAATAAAGTTAGCTTCGCATTTCTCACCGAAAATTTCATCTATCAACTTCCCTATACCCATGGTATCATCCACTTCTAAGCCCATGCCTTTTGCGGCTTCTCTAAGCTCTTCTTCCGTTTTTCCTGTGATGTCAAATCCTGTAAACTGTTTAATGGCATCGGTCATAGTTACACGTGCATAAGGCGCTTTAAAATCGACTTGATGTTCTTTGAATTGTGCTTCAGTAGTTCCGTTTACAGCTTTTGCACAATGTTCTAAAAGATTTTCAGTAAATTCCATCATCCAGTTGTAGTACTTGTAGGAAACGTAAATTTCCATAGCGGTAAATTCTGGGTTATGAGTTCGGTCCATGCCTTCATTTCTAAAGTTTTTAGAAAACTCATAAACACCATCAAAACCACCTACAATAAGTCGCTTTAGATATAACTCATTGGCAATTCTTAAATACAAAGGAATATTCAAGGCATTGTGATGAGTGACAAACGGTCGTGCCGCCGCTCCTCCAGGTATGGATTGCAAAACGGGAGTTTCAACTTCCATATACCCGTGCTCATTAAAGAAATTTCGCATGGCTGTGAAAAGTCGACTACGTTTCATGAAAATATCTTTTACATGAGGGTTGACTACCAAGTCGGCATAGCGTTGACGGTAGCGCATTTCAGCATCGGTAAAGCCGTCGTATTCATTCCCCTCTTTATCTTTTTTGGGAAGGGGTAGCGGTTTTAAGGATTTGCTAAGCAGTTTGAAGGTTTTAACCATGATGGTTTTTTCGCCTACTTGTGTAGTAAACAATTCGCCTTCAATTCCAATAAAATCACCTATATCTAATAATTTCTTGTAGACTTCATTGTACGCTGTTTTATCTTCGTCTGGGCAAATTTCATCGCGATTAAAATACACTTGTATTCTACCTTCGCCATCTTGCAATTCAGCAAAAGAAGCTTTTCCTTGAATTCTTCTTGACATTAACCTTCCGGCAACCACCACTTTTTTACCTTCTTCAAAAGCCTCTTTGACTTGTTTTGAAGTGTGTGTGAAATGATATTGTTCAGCGGGGTAAGGTTCAATTCCAAGGTTTCTTAAAGCGGTAAGCTTTTCTCTTCTTACTTGTTCTTGTTCAGATAACTGCATTGCTGTGATTTTTGAAAGTTGCAAAAATACAATAAATCAAAATATTGAAAGTTTTTTACACGCTAAAGATTTTTTAAAAAATATAGTTTAGAATTTCTGTAGTTCAATAGTTTAGTCTATTTTTCACACTTTATTCAAAAATTCATAAAATGAAAAAACTTGTATTACTTATTTTTGTGCTTGTTGCTTTCCAATCCATACAGGCGCAAGAAAAACCCATGTCTATAGATCTTCAGGCAGGGCTTCCACTTGGAGATGCAGAAGATATTACTAACTTTAATGTAGGGCTTAATTTTACTTATCTTTTTACGGAAGTAGCTGAAAATTTTCATCTTGGCGCAAGAACAGGATTTAGTTCGTTTACTAATGCTTTTACTAATTCAACACTTGGTGACGGTGCTAGAAGCTTTTATTTTGCTAATGCATCTTTAGTTACACGCTATGATTTTACAGATAAGCTTTTTGGTCGTTTTGACTTAGGTTATATGATGGAAGTAGATGATAATTTTGATGGAGGTTTATTTTATGAGCCACGAGTTGGGTATTTGATTAATAATGTGGAGGCTTATATATTTTCAACATATTATTTATGATGATGCAAAACCTATGGCTTTTGGAGTTGGGGTTGGATATAGGTTTTAATAATAATAATCAAATTTTATTATGATGAAAAAAGTGCTTTTAATTGCCTTATGTTTTGTTGCTTTCCAATCCATTATAGCACAAGAAAGACCCATGTCTATTGACCTACAAGCTGGTTTACCACTAGGAAAAGTTGATGATGTTACAAGTTTAAATTCTGGTTTAAGCTTCACTTATCTCTTTACTGAAATAGCAGAAAATTTTCACCTTGGCGCAAGAACGGGTTTTAGTGTATTCACTAATGCTTTTAAAAGTGAAATTGATGTATTTGTTGACCAAAGTTTCTATTTTGCAAATTTAGCTGTAGTACTTCAATACGATTTTAGCAATCATTTTTTTGGTCGTTTAGACCTTGGTTATACCTATGAAATAGACAGTGATTATTATGGAGGCTTTATCTATGAACCACGCGTAGGTTATTCAATAAATAATTTTGAAGCATTCGCTTATTTTCAGCACTTTGTTGTTTATGATGATTTTTTGCCAATGGCAGTAGGTGTTGGTGTGGGTTATAGGTTTTAATTTAAAAACAGCTAATTTTTTTCATTATTGATAAAATATTAAATTTTAATTTCGATAATTCATTTATTGTTTATAATATTATATTATAAACAATAAAATTTAACATGATGAAAAAATTACTTTTAATTGCTTTATGCTTTGTAGCTTTTCAGTTTACACAAGCACAGGAAAAACCAATCTCTGTTGATGCAACAGTAGGACTGCCTATGGGTGACGTAGATGATTTTTCTAATCTTTATGTAGGGGTTAACTTCACTTACATGTTTGCGGAAGTAGCAGAAGATTTTTATTTAGGAGCTAGAGCGGGTTATAATCTATACCTTGGGGATAGTGATGGGCCAATTAGCGCACCAGATTTTGACTTTCTGACGCTAGCCGCTGTTGGGCGTTATGATTTTACTGAAAATATCTTTGGTAGATTGGATGTAGGTTATGCAGTAGGGCTTGAAGATGGAGCAGACGGAGCAGCATTTGTTGAGCCTAGAGTAGGATATTATACCTATGATTTTGATGTTTTTGCATTCTATCAAAATATTTTTGATAGTGATTTTAGCTTTGGTGCTTTAGGTGTTGGCTTTGCTTATAAATTCTAAGTTAATATTTTAATATTAATTCTAAAAAAGCTGTTTTGGGTGCTTGCTCAAAGCAGCTTTTTTTATTGAAAGCACTCTTACTATTTATCTCCCATAAATAGACTTATAAATCTCTTTTACATTTTACAGTTTATACATCTTTCATGCTGGTTATGTTAACAAAGACACACTCCATACATTTCTATTATATAGCCTAATATCATTATACTAGCTTTGCTTTGAACTTAAAAATTTATAATTATGAAAAAAATTTTATTATTAACCGCTTTTGTTATTAGTTTAAGTCAAGTTAATGCACAAGATGATAATATCCATTTAAGTGGACAGATTGGTTTCCCTACGGGAACTTTTGGAAATGCGTTTAGTATGCATTTTGGTGTTGAGGGAACTTATTATTTCTTAGATGATGTTGCTGAAGGATTAAAAATTGGTGGGACTGCAGGATATAACTTGTATACAGCCAGCGAAGATTTCTTTGCTGATTTTGATTTTATAACACTTGCAGCATCAGGACGCTATGATTTTAATGAGGAGTTTTTCGGTCGTTTGGACATGGGTTTTGGTATAGCGCTAGCCGATGGTGCAAGTGGAGGATTTTTATTTGAGCCACGTGCAGGATATAACTTTGGTGAGTTTGAAGTATTTGGTTATTACAAGCGTATTTCTGAAAGTATTTTTGCTATTAGCTCCATAGGAGTAGGCTTTACCTATAAACTTTAATAACTTCCAATCTTTTAGAAAAATTATGGCTGCTTTAAATTTTAAGGCAGCTTTTTGTTTAAATCAATTATATTTTAATAAATCCTAAAAATTTTGCAGCTTCAATTATAATTAATTTAAAAATACTACCTTAGCATAAATAAAAATACGAATAATGAATTTAAATTGGAAAAAAGTAAGCTTATGCTTATTAAGTATAGGTTTTTTAGTCAGCTGTAAAGAATCTGTTGAAAAAGAAGACCAAGAATTGGCAGGAGATATAACTCCAGGGATTGAAACAGAATACATGGATTTAGAAGTTAGTCCTAAAGAAGATTTTTTTAGATATGTAAATGGCACTTGGCTAAAGGAAACAGAAATTCCAGCCGACAGAACTTCATGGGGCGGTTTTCAAATTTTACGTCAAGACACGGATAAAAATGTGCTGAACCTTTTAGAAGAAGGTAGAAAAAACAAAGACTTTGAAGAAGGAAGTGATCAAGCAAAATCCATTCATTTATTTGATGCTATTATGGATACCGACGCCCGAAATGAAGCAGGGCTTGAGCCATTAATGCCATTGATGGAAAAAATAGAATCAATATCTAGTATTGAAGATTTACAAAAACTTAAAGGTAAATATCCATCTAGATTCTCTACACCATTCTTTAGTATTTCTGCTTACGCAGACCCTGAAGATAGTAATATGAATGTGGCTTATCTTGGTACTGGTGGTTTAGGTTTACCAGAGCGTGATTATTACCTGAATGATGACGAAGAGTCTGAAGAGATTAGAAGTAAATATGTAAAACACGTTACAAGGATGCTTCAATTTTTAGGTGATGCTGAAGAAGAAGCTCAAACACAGGCTGAGCAAATCTTAGCCATGGAAACTAGGCTTGCAGAACCACGATTGACCAAAGTTGAAAAAAGAGATTTTAACAATTATAACAATCGCTTTCAAATCGAGGAGGTTAAAGAAGTTACCCCATCTATTAATTGGGAAGAATTTGTTTCGGATTTAGGTATTGAAGATCAATTAGATGTAATTCTGGTTATGGAACCTAACTACATGAAAGAGCTAGAATCGTTTTTCCAAGAAACTTCAATGGAAGATATAAAAAGTCTTTTACGTTGGGCTAATTTACGCGCCGCAGCATCTCAATTAACTACAGAGTTAGATCGCGCTAACTGGGAATTCTACAGTAAAGAGTTAAGTGGAGTACAAGAACAGCTTCCTTTAGAAGAAAGAGCGCTTTCTGTTATTAATGGAAGTATTGGAGAAGCAGTAGGGAAAATATACGTAGAAAAAATGTTCCCTCCAGAAGCTAAAGCAGATGCAGAACAAATGATTGATAATGTTATTCTAGCTTTTCAACAACGAATTGAAGACTTAGATTGGATGACAGAAGACACCAAAGAAAAAGCCATTGAAAAATTGGACAAATTCACTGTTAAAGTTGGTTACCCTGATGAATTTAAGGATTATAGCGATTTACAAGTAAGCGCAGACCAGTCATACTTTGAAAACATGCAAGCAGTTAGAGCTTGGAATTACCAAGAAAATTTAGACGAAATTGGACAACCAGTTGACAAAAGTAAATGGGGAATGTCACCACAAACTGTGAACGCCTATTTTAATCCTATGATGAATGAAATTGTTTTTCCAGCGGCTATTTTACAACCACCTTTTTATAATTATGAAGCAGATGCAGCTGTAAATTACGGAGGTATTGGAGCAGTAATAGGGCATGAAATTTCTCATGCGTTTGATGATTCTGGTGCACGATTTGATGCTGACGGTAATTTAAAAAATTGGTGGACGGATGAAGATTTAGAAAACTTTACAGCACGTGGAGAAAAGCTTGCTGATATGTATTCTGCAATTGAAGTTGCGGACGGTCATTTTATTGATGGGAAATTTACATTAGGTGAAAATATTGGTGATTTAGGAGGTGTTTTAGGTGCTTATGACGGATTAATGATTCATTTTGAAAATAATGAAAGGCCAGAGGATATAGATGGATTTACCCCTGAGCAGCGTTTTTTCATGTCTTGGGCTACGGTTTGGCGTACAAAAATTAGAGAGGAGGCGTTGAAAACTCAAGTAAAAACAGATCCGCATTCGCCTGGTGAATATAGAGCATATGTGCCACTTCAAAATATTGATGCTTTTTATGAAGCTTTTGATATTGTAGAGGGAGACGCTATGTATATTGCTCCAGAAGATCGCGTAAGAATTTGGTAAAATTTTAAATGAAATTTATAATTATAAAAGTCGTCTTTTCAGGTGACTTTTTTTTGCATTGTACTAAAATGTAATGAACTATTTTATGATGATACCTTACAAAAAAATCAAGTTGTGTTTTCTTTGGTTAAAATATACTGAGCACAATTAAATAGCCTTAGTTTAGTTTGATCAATATGAGAAGTAGTAAAGTTTTGAACAAGCGCTATTTTTTCTTCATCAGATATAGAATTTAATTCAATTTGCTGGTTGCTTAAAGTTGAGAGTAATCCACCAAAATTACATTTCTTGGCTAGTTTGGTTTTGACTTGATAATATATTTTAAAGTGAAATTTTGAATTTGATTTTATGCGTCTTTTAATGAGTTTACTTAAGCATGATTTATAATAGCCTACGTTTTTGTACTCACCACAAAAAACCATACCAATCAAGTAACTTAAAAATCCGTTACTAAAGGAAATTCCTTGCGATTTTCTAATATCAGAAAAAATATCATGATTAAAACTCAAAACGTCTCCTTTAGAATCAATTGAATACGTAAGTTCAAAATCAGTTTTAAAATCTTTTAGAAAAGCGAAATATTTTTTGAATTTAGTTAAAATAGATGATTTCATAGGATTTACCTCATCATTGTTAAAACCAAATTTTTCATAAAACTCTCTTGGAGTCATAAAATCATCAACATTGTATAAAACAAACTTATGTTTGATGATTTGTTTTTCTGTTTTAGTAAATATTAAATCGCTGTTTAAAACATGCTGAATATTTTTAAAATAAGCATCTTTTTCTAAGCTTAATTCTTCAACAAGTTCCTTTGGAAGGTGTTCTGAATAGATAGAAAAAATTCGATTTTTCTCAGTACCATTAAGATTGTTAAATTTTGACTCTAAAAGATCTTTACGTAATTGAAGAAATATATCCTTAGCAATTTTTGTACTTTTTTTTCCTAAACCTTGAATTTGATTAACTGGAAAATGTTTTTTTAAAACTTGCTTTTTTATTAAATTATCTAAACTATAATCGTTATCAAGATATAAACAAATTGCATTTTTTGTTCGGTTGTCTATTTGATTGCAGTTTTTCTCTGCAAAAACAGAAAAACTATATTTTTGAGAAGTACTAAGTTTTTTAATAAATTCATCCAATTCTAAATCTTTAAATTCTGGTAAATCCCATAGATTTTGAATATGGCTATATTTTTTGCATAAATCGACTAATTCTTGATTAGATTTTCCACCACAATTATTCAGTTTTTGGAATTCTCCATATTTATTAAAGTGTTTTTTTAATTTTTCTAGTGAATCTAACCTATTTAAATGGCAAACATTTAAAGATCTTGTGCTTATTTCTTTACGATAATATAGCTCCTCAATTTCGTTCATTTCACTTTTAATAGATTTATTTGATCAAATTTAATCAAAACACCTCAATAAATAGATAAAATAATTGGATAATATAAACAAAATACAAAGAGTAGTGATAATACCATAAAAAATTCACAAAAAATAATGTTGATTGGCAACTTTAATATCTTTATAAGCCCAACTAATTAGATTTCGTTGGTCAATTGCAAAAAGGCCTAGACCCCAAATAAGCTTTTCAACACATAAGTTAATTTGCGAATGCTGAAGGCTAAGTTCTTGAACTTGTTTTCTCATGAAATTCTTGCTGTTTGTAGTGTTTTTTCCATTTTCAATTGAATGTATTAGGTTTTTTCGTTGCTGATCCAATTTTATCAATTTCTCTTTAGTACTCTCTAAAGCATTAGACTTCCCTTTATTTAGTTCTACTAAATCTAATAATCTGTACACTAAACCCTGCCATGTGGTTGAGATACATATACGTGCAAACAATTCAAAGTCAATTTGAGCAAGTGTGTAATCTAGAAAACTTTTTTGATAACCAATTTGAAATTGATATTGCTTAGGCAGCTGAGCATTGCTAATTTCTATTTGATTTGTACTTGTTGCTTTCATTCCAAACCCATGCCAATCTTCTTTGATTTCAACATATCTAGACGGACAAATAAATGTAACTTGATTACCATTTTTTGTTTTTCCTACAGCAGTAAAATGCGTGGCCCAATGAGCACCAGTGCACTTGTTCCAGACTCCATTAACATTCATATAATGAGCTGTGAAATCTACCCTACCATTTGGCACTCCACTTCCACTACACATCACTGTATTCTTCCCAAAGATTTCATAAGCTACCTCTTCTTCAAAACAAGTACAGAATGCATTTGCACCAGCCACTAAGTTGTGTATCCAACCTAAACTCCCATTAAAACGTGCAGTTTCAATCAAAAAAGGTAAAGCATCAATCAAGTTTAGTTCTAATCCGCCTAATTGTTTTGGGATAAACAATTTAAAGTAGTCTTTTTTTTGAAGTTGGGGAATCCAGTCTTTATTTAAAACTCCTTTGGCTTCATTTGTGGCTAATGGTGTAGATAATTTTTCAATCACATCCATTATACGGTCACTTCAATTAATTTCTGACGATATGCGGTAAGCAGTTTCGATTTAGAAATAAAGCCTTCATAAATACCCTCTTTTACAACAGGAAGATTCCAGGCGTCACTTTGCTGAAACTTCATCATTATTTCTCTCATTTTTGACTCTTTTAAATCAATTATTTCAGGGGCTTGTTGAAGTAGGTCACTTACCAATACTTGATCGTACATGTCTTGATCAAACATAATTCCTCTAATATCATCCAATAAAATTATCCCTAAAAACTTTCTGTTATCATCAATTACTGGAAAGATATTCCGTGAAGATTTAGTCACCCCTTTTTCAACAACATCTCTTAATTTTCCATGAATGTTAATAGGGGTAAAGCTACGTTCAATCACCTTATTGATGTCCATTAAAGTAAGAACAGCGTGGTCTTTGTTGTGGGTGATAAGCTCATCATTTTCGGCTAGCTCTAAGGTATACACCGAATGTTTTTGGTATTGTGAGGTGACAAAAAATGAAATAGCAGCTGTAATCATCAAGGGTATAAAAAGCACATAACCGCTGGTAATTTCAGCAATTAAGAAGATAGCAGTAAGCGGTGCATGCATTACCCCAGCCATTAAGCCAGCCATACCTACTAAAGTAAAATTAGTAACCGAAGAGTCTTTGGTAACTAAGCCTAATTGAGTGAGAAAAAGTCCAAAAGTATGCCCCATTAAGCTGCCTAAAAATAAGACGGGAGCAAAAATACCACCCACACCACCAGCTGCAACGGTAAGTGAGGTAGCTAAGGTTTTTAAAATCAACAGTACTACCAAAGCTGCAAGAACCAGCCAAACACTATCTTTTACCCATTCAAACAAAGGACCCGAAATAGCCTGTGAAAAATCATTCTTCATCAACTGATTGATAACCTCGTAACCTTCACCATAGAGCGCAGGGAAGACAGCAACTAAAATACTAATACTAATTCCACCTAAAATTACCCTTAGTATTTTATGATTTATTTGTTTAAACTGTTGAACAGCATAAAAATAAAGTTTGGTGAAATAGATTGAAATAAATGCAGCAAACAAGCCAAGCAAAATATAAAAAGGGGTGTCACTAGGATCAAAGTCTTCAGTAATCACACTTTGAAGAATGGTTTCATTCCCCAGAAAAAAGTATGAAGTAAGTATAGCTGAAACCGAAGCAGTAAGCAGCGGAATCATGGAAGCTAAAGTAAGGTCTAAACTAAAAATTTCTATGGCAAAAATAATTCCAGCAATGGGGGCTTTAAATATACTAGCCATTGCTCCAGCTGCCGCGCAACCCACTAATAAAGTTCTAGTGGCTTGGTTGAGCCGAAAAGTTTTAGACAAAAAAGAAGCATAGGAAGCACCAGTAATAACTGTTGGGGCCTCTAGACCAACCGAACCACCAAAACCAACGGTTAAGGGCGCTGTAATTAATGAGGCATACCTGTGGAACTTATCTACTAAGCTCTTTTTTATAGAAATAGACTGCAGTGTGCCTACAATACCCTGCTCCACTTCTTTTTTGAAGGCGTACTTTACAATTAAATAAACTAACAGTAATCCAATAAGTGGAAAAATGAAATAATAGCGATTATGATAAACGGCTACATAAGAGCCATTTATTAACCACTGAATAAAGTAGCTCAAGTTTTTTAAGGCTAAAGCCACCAAGCCTGCCAAAAAACCAATGATAACACTCAAGACCACCACAAACTGCTGCTGGTTTAAGTATTTGTCTTTCAGTTGCTGAACTTTAGTAAAAAAAATCAACCACTTCTTTCTATTCATCTAGCTGTTTATAAGTATGCAAAATTAGAGTTTAAATTATAAATTTTGAATATTCTAGTAGCCTAATCCTAACCAAATTTGAAAATTAGCTTTAATAAGTTCATTTTATTCAATTTCAAGCTAATTGAACTCAATTATATGTAATAACTTTTCTATTTTTACCGTTTTAAAAATAAAACATGTCAACATCTTTTGAAAGATACCAACGCAGGCGTCTAATATCCTCCTATTTTTCGGTGGTTTTAAGCATTGGATTGGTTTTGTTTTTGGTAGGTATGCTAGGCTTGTTGGTACTAAATACCAAAAAGGTAGCCGATCATTTTAAGGAACAGATTGCTTTAAGTGTCTACTTAAAAGATTCTGCTAAAGAAGTAGAAATTGATCAATTAGAAAAAAGTTTGGCTATGGCCGAATATACTAAATCAACTGCATTTATTTCAAAAGAAGAAGCTGCTGAAGCCTTTAGTAAAGAAATAGGAGAGGATTTCATGGATTATCTAGGATACAATCCCTTACAAAATTCTATTGATGTGTATTTTAAAGCAGATTATGTGTCTGAAGTTCAACTAGCTGAAATTACCCGTGACTTATTAGAAAACGATTTTGTAGATCAAATAGATTATGACAAACCTCTTATTGCTTTGCTAAACGAAAATATAAAAAAACTTAGTTTTTGGATATTACTTATTTGTGGAGCTTTCACTTTTATTGCGGTATTACTCATCAATAGTTCCATAAGATTATCGGTTTATGCCAAACGTTTTGTCATTAAAACTATGCAAATGGTAGGAGCTACCAAAGGATTTATACGCAGACCTTTTATATGGAAAAGTATTAAGTTAGGCTTTTTAGGAGCTGTATTGGCATTGATAGGAATGGCAGTAGTACTTTATTACCTTAATCAGAGTTTTCCAGAATTACAGATTTTGAACGATGAGTTGATCATTTTAGCTATATTTGCAAGCGTTGTAATTTTAGGAATATTAATTACGTGGATCAGTACGTTTTTTGCTACGCAGCGTTTTCTAGATCTTAGAACAGACGAACTATATTATTAAATTATTATGGCTACTAAAAAGCAATCAAAATACCATGCAAAAACACAAGGAGGAGTTAAAAACGAATTTATTTTTGAGCGTAAAAATTATATCTTCATGCTTGTAGGAATTGCTGTTATATGCTTAGGATTTATTTTGATGGCAGGAGGTGGCAGCGATGACCCCAATGTTTTTAACCCAGAAATCTTCAATTGGAGAAGAATTCGCTTAGCACCTACACTCATTATTATTGGCTTTGCTATTGAAGTATATGCCATCTTACTCAACCCTCACAAAAAGTAATTGCTATGTTCCATCAATGGGATTTAAACGACTATCAAAATGGTCAAGTTCTCCTTTTTGATAAGCCACTTGATTGGACTTCTTTTCAATTGGTCAATAAAGTGCGCTGGATCATCAAAAAGAAATTTGGAATTAAAAAAATAAAAGTCGGACATGCAGGTACTTTAGACCCTTTAGCTACTGGTCTAGTCATTATTTGTGTGGGGAAGAAAACCAAAGAAATCAATACCTATATGGGGCTGCCAAAAACCTATACAGGTACTTTTTTTTTAGGAGCAACTACCCCTTCATTTGATTTAGAAACAGCGATTAATCAAGAGTTTCCAATCCAACATATCACAGCTCAAAAAATTCAGGAGGCGGTAAGTCAATTTCAAGGAGAAATAGAACAACAACCGCCTGTTTATTCAGCCTTAAAAAAGGACGGTAAGCGTCTTTATGAGTTTGCAAGAAAAGGCGAAGAAGTAGTTATACCCAAGCGTAAAGTAATGATTCATGATTTTGTTATCACCGACTATAACCTACCTGAATTAAGTTTTAAGGTAGATTGCTCCAAAGGCACCTACATACGAAGTCTAGCTAATGACTTTGGAAAATCGCTAGCATCGGGAGCTTATCTCAGCCAACTAAGAAGAACACAAATAGGGAAGTACCATGTGGCAAATGCACTTAGCATAGACGAGTTTGTCCACCAAATGAAAATTCCAACCAATCATGACTAATCCTAGAAAAATTTATTCAGATTCAATTGCAAAATTTGAACTTGAACTGAAGCAACAAAAAAGAAAATTACTGCTTTTAAGTTTACTTCGGCTTAGTGTTTTTTTTATCATTGCTTTTTTGGTTTATTATTCTTGGGGTAATGCTAAATGGGTAATTGGAACACTCGTTGTGGGAATTGCCTTGTTTGTTTTTTTAGTCAAACTTCACACAGATTTCAAAATCCATAAACAGAAATTACAACATTTAATCAAGATTAATCAAAATGAAATAAAGATCTTGGACCGAAGTTTTTCGCATCAGCCTACCGGCGAAGAGTACTTAGATCAAAATCATGATTATGCACAGGATATTGATTTGTTTGGCGAGCGTAGCTTTTTTCAGTACATCAATAGAACTTCGCTTAAAAGCGCTGAACAAAAATTAGCAGAATTACTCACATCAAATGATATTTCAAAAATTGAAAAAAAGCAAGAAGCTATTCAAGAACTTGCTGGTTTAGTAGAATTTAGGCAATTTTTTTCGGCGGAAGCTAAATTGGTCACCACAAAAACTTCTCCAGAAAGAGTAGCCGAGTCTTTAATGTATTATACGCCTTTTGTACCAAGATTTATGCGTTGGTTTCCTTATGTTTTTTCAGGTTTATCAATAGTTGTTTTTTTGCTTTTGTTTATAGATGTTATAGGTTTATCTCAATTGCTATTGTGGTTTGTTTTAGGTTTAGGGATTACCGGGGTCTTTATTTCAAAAACCCAGAAGTTATCTAGCTTTGCTAATCGTGCACAAAGTATTTTTCAACAGTATTCTAATTTGATTAAACGCATAGAAAACCAAGAATTTTCAGCTCACTTTTTGCAAGACCTTAAAGCTAATCTTATAACAAAAGAAGCGTCTTCCTCAAGTTTAATGCATCAATTGGCTAAAAAAATTGATGCCTTAGAACAACGCAATAACTTTTTGCTGGGTTTAGTACTTAATGGGTTTTTACTTTGGGATCTTCAAAAAGCACATCCTATTGAAAAATGGATTGGCAAGCATGGAGATAAATACCAACGTTGGATTCAAGTTGTTCATTTATTTGAAGCTTACCATAGTTTAGGAAATTATGCGTTTAACCATCCTACTTATACCTATCCAAAACTTCAACAAGAAGGAGCAATAGTACAAGCTAAACAAACCGTACATCCTTTAATTGACCCTAAGATTGCTGTCAAAAATGACGTAGAAATTGGTGCTGATAACTTTTTGATTATCACTGGAGCTAATATGGCGGGAAAAAGTACCTTTTTACGGACAATTTCGCTTCAAATTGTCATGGCTAACTTAGGATTACCGGTGTGTGCAGATTCGTTTGCTTACCAACCAATTCAATTAATAACAAGTATGCGAACAGTTGATTCTTTAGCCGATGAGGCCTCTTACTTTTTTGCAGAGCTAAGTCGATTAAAATATATTGTTGAAAAACTTGAAAAAGCTACCTATTTTATTGTTTTAGATGAAATTTTAAAGGGCACTAATTCTACCGATAAAGCCAATGGCTCAAAAGATTTTATGAAGAAGCTTTTAGGCTATCAGTCGGTTGGTATAATTGCCACACATGATTTAAGTCTTTGTGAAATTACTGAAGATTATCCCCAGGTGAAAAATTTCTATTTTGATGCTCTTATTGAAAACAATGAATTGCATTTTGATTACTTGATGAAACCCGGAATTTGCCAAAATATGAATGCTTCCTTTTTATTACGAAAAATGGGAATTGTAGATAGATAGGCCTATTTTATCATTCGCATAGCGCTTTCAACTATTTACTAACAATATATCCAATGACTTATTTCAATCTAACTTCCTCCAAATTTATTTTTTTATTTTTGATGAAGACAATGCATTAAAAGTGATGCCATTTGGTCCATCGCTTGGAATAAGAGCGGGGTGTATGGCTCCTGGCAATACGGCTTCAACTGGGTTATCGGCATATTCTCCTCCTAAGTCAGTTTGTAGCCAGGTTGGATCCAAAGCATTTATTTTAACGTTTGTATTTTCAAATTTAACTGCAAGATCTTTTGTTAACTGAGCTACAGCTGCTTTAGAACAACTATAAGGCAATAACTCTGGCTGGTCTTGTATGCCTGAAACTAAGTTAATCACCCTTCCAAAATTTTGCTTTTCCATAGCGGGAAGGAAAGCACTGCATAAGGTATATAGCGAAAAAACATTCACTTTCATACTTTGCATCCACTGCTCCCAAGTATGCGTATAGAAGTTGTGTAAATAGGGAGTCATAATGGCTGCGTTATTGTAAAGAATATCAACGGTATTTGGTAACAACTTTACTTCTTCAATTACTTTTAAAACTTCTTTTTCTTTGCTAAGGTCACCACAAACCACATCAACCCTTACATTAAAATCCTTTAAAAGTTCTAGGGTTTTATTACAGTTATCTTTTGTCCTGCCATGTACAATTATAGCACAACCTTTTTGGGCTAAACCTAATGCAATTTGTTGGCCAATACCTCTTGAGGAACCTGTAATTAATGCAGTTTTATTTTGTAAATCTATCATGAGTAGGAGTTTTTATGAACTTAGAAAGTTAACAAATTTTAGACGAACCAACCGTGCTTAAAATCTCAAATTTTCATTTAAATCCAAATTATTCATTAGAATATCTTGAAATGAATAAACGACTAAGTAAATCAATCCATTCGGTTCATTTTACAAATCACCCTTATGGTGATTTACTAAATCGGGTTAAATTTACAGGTTTTCGCAGTGTAAGTTTTATTATTTTGTTAGTTGATAATTTAATTCTTTTTGTTTCGCATTTAAAAAGAAAAACTTGTCTTTTAGGATTTCTTTTGTATTTTTGCGGCATCAACTACAACGATTAAGTAATCATGACAAAAGCCAATCAGACTCTAGGTGAATTTATTATAGAGCATCAAGAGTCTTTCAAGTATTCTTCTGGAGAGTTATCGCGTTTAATCAATTCCATTCGTTTGGCGGCAAAGGTGGTCAACCATGAAGTCAATAAAGCTGGGCTAGTTGATATTTTAGGAGAGGTAGGGGACACAAACATTCAAGGCGAAGAGCAAAAAAAGTTAGATGTTTACGCTAATGAAAAATTTATTCAAACCTTAATCAATAGAGAGATTGTATGTGGAATTGCTTCTGAAGAGAACGATAATTACATCACTATTCAAGGCCATAATGAAAAACATAATAATAAATATGTTGTTTTAATGGATCCCTTAGATGGGAGTTCCAATATTGATGTAAATGTTTCAGTAGGAACTATTTTCTCCATTTATAGAAGGCTTACACCAGTAGGCTCACCAGTAGAGATGGAGGACTTTCTTCAGCCAGGTAATCAGCAAGTTGCTGCAGGTTACATTATTTATGGAACTTCTACTATGTTGGTTTACACCACTGGTCATGGAGTTAATGGATTTACCTTGAATCCAGCAATTGGCACCTATTATTTAAGTCATCCAAATATGCAAATTCCTGAAATGGGCAGTATTTATTCCATTAATGAAGGGAATTATGTACATTTTCCACAAGGAGTTAAGGATTACATTAAGTACTGTCAATTAGAAGATGAAGCTATTGGCAAAAAACCATACACAGCTCGCTATATTGGTTCTTTAGTTTCGGATTTTCATAGAAATTTGATAAAGGGGGGCATTTATATTTATCCTAAAAGTTCTAAAGCAAATAATGGGAAACTTCGTTTATTATACGAATGTAATCCCATGGCATTTCTAGCTGAACAAGCTGGTGGTAAGGCCAGTGACGGATACCAACGCATAATGGATATTCAACCTAAAGAACTCCATGAACGTGTTCCTTTTTTCTGTGGAAGCACCAAAATGGTTGAGGCAGCAGAAGAAATGATGCGTAAGGCAAAGTAAGCCTTTTGTTATTATATCTTTTATCTCTTTAAGAATAATTATTAAATTTATTTAGCGGAAGATTAAGGTTAGATTAGTTTCCTTGATTTATTTTTCTAAAATATGAAGCCTTTAACCTATAAGCATTGGATATAATTTGTCAATTTTAATTAAGTTATACAATGAAGTCGTTTTTGCCTAATTAAAATAGAAATTATTAATTTGGTTTTGATTCTAAGGTCGTCACTTATGTATATTTGTCTAAAATTCAAATTGGTGTTTAAATTTCCAAAACAAGAAAAACTCACGCATAAAAAGCAAATTGCAAGTTTGTTTAAACATGGGAAGTCTTTCATGGCTTTTCCAATTCGATCTTTGACTCTGGAAAACGAATTGCCATTTCATAGGGTATTAGTTAGTGTCCCCAAAAGGCGACATAAAACTGCGGTGGCTAGAAATCGCATTAAGCGCCTTATTCGCGAAGCTTATCGAAAAAATAAACACCAAACCAAAAATGATAGTACATATTTTGACTTGGTGCTGATTTATGTGGCTAATGAAGAACTTAGTTACGAAGTAGTTGAAGCGTCAATTAAAAAAATATTGGACAAGTTAGCTAATTCAAAACATACTTTTTAAACTTACATTCTTTGGTAGCCATCCGTATTTAATTTTACCTGAGTAGGCTCTATAGAAATACTTTTCCAAATCATATTTTCTCCATTTTTGTAATCTTCCATTTGCATTTCTAAAATCAATGTATCTTCATTCATTAAATTTTCAAATTCTTTATATTTCTGTGGAAGCATTTTAGCCTGATTTGGGTCTTGGAAAAAATTAAAGCCAACTTCAGCTTCTTGGGTAAAAAAAATCTTCATTTCCATTTCTTTATTAGTAACTTTAATTCCCTCACAGTTGTAATTTAAAATTTTTTTATTGGGTATTTTTTCAATTGAAAAATCCTCTTCTTCAATTTTTTCATCTACTTCATCAGCTAAATCAATTGCCATTAACATTTTTTGTCCTTCAGCTTCAATCAATTGAAAACTGGCTTTCCTTTCTAAATCAGTTATAGCAACAGCGCTAACATTTTGTCCTTCTGGCATCATATCATTCATTTGCATGGCATGGTAATGGTTTGAAGTACTAAGCAAAAAGCTGGTTTGTATTGTTTCTTCATTGGCAACGTCTATTTCAACCTGCATTAAATGGTCAAAGGTATACACTTTTGCAGGTTCAGCTTTACTAGTAGACGAGGATGGCATAGACATTTGATTTGGGGTATTGCCTTTACGATCATTTTTTTCATTTGAATTTGTTTGTTGATTAGACTCAAATATACCGTCCAAACCTTGATCTACTTTTTCATCAGCTTTCTTCTCAACTCGTTTTGTAGCTTTTTTCTCTGTTCGATCTTTAATGCGATTACCCAATTTTTTGAGAACTTGCGCTTCTGCTGAAGCACTTAATAAAATTGAGTAAGCTAAAATATGTATTAGTTGTTTCATCATAATTTAAATTTGAAAACTAATATATAAATTAGGATAGAGATTTGGAGTAAATCTTTTATAAGTGGTAGCTTTGATTTTTTAGATGGTAGTAAATGTGTATAACTTACTTAAAAACAAGTTAGTCTTTTTTGATTTGCAACTCTACTAAGTCGAGTCGTTTATTGGTAGCTTCTTTTACAATAAAATGCATATCATCAATTTTAATTTGATCGTTTTTGCCTAAAATATCTTCACTATGGTGAACTATTAATCCACTCAATGTTTCATATTGATCACTTTCAGGTAAATTGATTTTATATTTTTCATTTATGTAGTCAACTTCTAATCTTGCTGAAAATAGATAATGATTTTCGTTGATTTTTTTTTCGGTTAGCATTACAGGGTCATGTTCGTCTTCAATTTCACCAAAAAGTTCTTCAACAATATCTTCCACCGTCATAATACCGCTTGTTCCACCGTATTCATCAATGACTACACAAATGCTTTTCTTTTTCTTAATAAGGGTATTTAAGGCGTCTTTTATAAGAAGAGTTTCAGGCACAAAAATGACGGGGATTAAAATTTCATCTATGGTCTTAGGACGTTTAAACATATCAAAGGAATGTACATAACCAACTATATTGTCTTTGTTTTCCTTATAAATTAAAATTTTTGAATATCCTGTTTGAGTAAATAATTGAATAACGTTGGTAATGTTTTCATTTATTTCTACTGCTACAACCTCGTTTCTAGGAACCATAGCCTCTCTTGCTTTAACCTCTGAAAACTCAAGAGCATTCTGAAAAAATTGAATTTCTGAATCAACTTCTTCTCTTTCATCTACTTTTTCCATGCGTTCAGAAATATAATCTCCCAATTCTACTTTAGTAAAAGAAAGCTGAATTTTATCTCCCTCGACGTTAAAAAATTTAATGAGTAACACGTCTGAAATCCACATCACAAAAAGTGCTAATGGATGAAATAACTGATAAAAAAAATATGCTGGAATGGCTAAAAAGCGGAGTAATCTATTAGCGTAAATTTGAAAAAAAACCTTTGGGAAGAATTCGGCTGTAAATAAAATTATAAAGGTAGAAATTAGGGTTTGACTTAAAATTTTTGCATCGGATACCATAAAATTCAAGAAAGCACTATTAGTGGGGGACATGCCCTCAAAAAAACGTATGATCAAATCACCCATCACCAAACCGTAAATCACCAAAGCTATATTGTTTCCAATGAGCATTGAGGCAATAAACTTTGAAGGTTTAAACGTAAGTTTGCTTAAGATTTTTGAGGTAAAGTCTTTCTGCTTCTTCTCTATTTCAATATGAACTTTATTGGCGGAGATGTAGGCAATTTCCATGCCTGAAAAAAAGGCAGAAAAAACTAAAGAGAGTAAAATAATAAGCCCTTGATTTTCCATTTAGCCCCCTCTTTTCTTCCTGTAGTTACGCCTAAAGAAAAACATAAAAATAGCAGCAATTGCCAAACCTAAATGAAGATACATATGATTGCTTTCTTCTTTCCAAGCACTGTATGCCTCTATTAAAAATAGAACTGCAATAATTAAATAGGCTATTTCAAAAAATTTGAGAAATTTTGGTGGGATAGGCTGTTTCTTACTCATCTATATATTGTTTTCCAATGTTTGTTCTGGAGTTGAAATTATCAAAATTTTCATTAGCATCAAAGCCCTCACCACGATTAATTGCTCCATTTGGCATTTGTATTTCGTAATCTACATCAGTAAACATCCAGTTGGTGGTTTGGTCATAGTAAAGTTGCTCAGATTTAAGCACTGTAGAATCTGAAGTTACAATAACAACATTTCCTCTTAAATCAATTAATTCATCTTCATCAAAAACAAGTGCAAAATCTGCTACAACAGTATTTTTTGTTGAATCTTCATCAAAAATATCAACTTCAACACCTACTGGAAATTTTCGATAAGGATAGTTCAAGTGGGTAAAATCCAACATAATTGGCCCTCTAATATTAGCTTTTACTACACCACTATCCGTGTAGAATAGATCAAAGTTTTTGGCCTCAGATTGTGGTCCAGTAATCTCTTGATCAAGCATTCTGACCTGATCTAGGTTCCCGTCGCAAGAAAAAAACATTGTTGCCCATAAAAGGGCAACAATGCTTGTTATAATTGTATTTAAGTTATTGTTCATTTAAACTAGGCATATTCTGCCTAAAGTTACAAATTATAAGTTGGGTACCAAAACAGATTCATTAATCCAACAAGAGTTAAAATCAATTTTTTCACCTCCTTCAAGATTTCTACTGAAAACATCAGTCTTTCTAGGTGCTCTACCTATGTAACTTTCAGCAGTTTGATTAGCTGTACTTTGAAGTTTTGGTGAAACTCTACCTGCTTTTGTAGCATACTCTGCCGCTAACCAATATACAGCTTGTTTGTCAAAGGTATCTGTACCACAATCGTTGGCACTTTTGGCATACATCTCTGCTATTTTCAAATAAGCAATACCTAATGAAGGTTGATTTTTCAATGCCTTATTGTAATAATTTCTTGCATTAGAATAATTACCCATGTCTTTATATGTGTTTGCAATCTTGTAGTAAACTTTTGCTTTATCAGGCTTATTTTCTTCAAGATCTGCAGATTCTTTAAAATATTTCATAGCTTGGTTGATTTCATTTTTATCAAATGATAACTGACCTAAATAAAGCGCAGATTTAGCAGAAGGTTCAAGTTCATGTTGTTGTGCTACAATTTGAACGAAGAAATCGGTATCTGTACATTCTTTTTTAAATAAACGGTCAGCGGCATTTCTCACCCACTCTAGATCATCTTTATTTTCTTCAAAGTCACGCTCAAACATAGGTATCAAGTTTTCACAATCTGCTCTACTACCAATTACTTTATCAACACTATTTCTAATTACATCATAATTTTTTAAGCGTAACTCTGCATTTTTTAAGTTGCGTTGTTCTGCAGAAGTAAGTTTCTCTTGATTGTCTTGTTTTTCAATTAGTGGTTTAGCTACTAAAGCTTGTTGATTCTCTAATTCTTCCAAATGTAATTGCACCTCATCATATTTTTCAAAAACCTCTTGCAATTCAAATTCTCCTTCATCAAGTAAATTCACCATCTGAAGAAAATAAGTATAAATTGACTTAGGATTGGTGAAATTTTCTTGGTCTTCTGTCCAAGCCTCATCAAAAAGTAAAAATTGATCTTTTTGTGTACCAATACTATGATCATTCATCATTTGTGCTATTCCAGAGACAATATCTCCCTTATCAGAACGATCAGGAAATATTCTCATTCTTGCATTTTCATTTGCAATATAGCGCTTCGCTAAAGCTAATTTTTCCTCTTCATTATTAGTGCCTTTTATCAATGCTTTAAACATAATTTTGCCATATTGATAAGTCACAATAGAATACTCCTCACAATTTTTTATTAAGTTATTGTAATTTACTAAGGCCTCTTGATAATTTTTAACCTTAGCCGATTCTGAGTAAAGTGACAACTCAGAAGCACAATCATCCTGCGCATTAATTGTTATACTAGTGAATAAAACTAGAAATGAAAATAAATAGGTTTTCATAGCTACAAATATTAAGTTTAATTATTAATTATATTTTTTCTCAATGAACCAACGGTCATTAAAGGTAAAGTTTAAGAAAAAGCTAAAGAAGTTTTCTTGAACTAGGTTACTTGAAGTTGTTCCTCTTTGTCCATATTCTATACCAAAATTGGCATTAGTAAAAAAAGAACCACCAGGAACACCTACCCCAAAAGACATGCCAAACTCTTCAATATTTTGCCCGTTAATGTTTAAACCAGTTTCCTCAAATCGTAATCCAGCCCTATAAACAAACCTGTTGTAAAAGCGCTTTGAATTGGGGTCGTCATACCTAGGAATATAAAATCCACCAAGTCTAAATTTGTTAGAGGCTACATAGCTTACATCAGCAGTATTATTAAAAGTTAGTGCGTCAAAATTAGATTGTCCTTCTCTAACATAATCTAATCCAACGTACCAGTTCATATCCTTTCCAACACCAATGCCTAAAGTTAAAAGGTCTGGAAGTTCAACATCAAAATTAGCATCGCCAAAGCTTAATTCGTTAACTACAATCTCTCTGTTGTTTCCGCCAAAACGAATGGCTGCAATTTCCCTGTTATTATCCACATTTATTGTAGTTGAAGGCATATAGCTAAAAGCCATTCTAATCCTTGTTTTATGTTTTATTGGGATGTCATACATTCCTCCGAAATTAAACGTCAATCCAGAAAATTGATTAATATTAAGGTCTCTTGTAGAATATTGAACATTATTGAGAATAAGCAAAGCTTTGTTTTCAGAATTACCAAAGCGGTAATTCATTGATGCTCCAAGATTTAAATTCCTTATGGGTTGAACGCCATAAGAAAGCCTAAAAGAATTTAGTCCACCTCTTCCTTCAAATTCATTTAATTGATCATCTGTTTGTGATGCAATATTATAACCAACGGTTGTTTCTGGGATTAATTCTGCTCCAAAACCCCCAATTTTAGTGGGGATACCTAATGCAAAATAGTCTACAGAAGTAATATTAAAACTATCACTAGCCTGATTGTCTTTATAATTTACACTTTCAACACTCATTGCACCTGTAAAAGCAACGGCCTTTAGGCTTCCATAGGCAGCTGGATTTCTAAGGTTCAGGTGAATACTATCTGAATAATTGCTAATACCACCCATGGATCTGTTTTCTACAGTTCCTCTAAAATTATTACTTCCTAACCCAAAAAAAGAATAAGGCGAATTTAGTCCTTGCTGTGCAAAAACAATACTACCCATTCCAATTAAAATACAGGTTATAAACTTTTTAAACATTAGTTAAGTTCTGTTCTAAAATGTGATTCAATCCTTTCATCTGAAAATTTGAATTTGCAAATATGCTATTTTTTAATCGCCCAGCCAACAAATTTGCGTCTCCTCCACATAATATTACTGTTAAATCACTATATTTTTTTTTATATTGATTAACAAAACCCTGTACTTCCATTACAATACCTTCTATTACACCTATAGCCATAGCGTTTTTAGTAGAATCTCCTGTGAGCATGATTTTATAATCTTTATGGTCTATATTTATCAACGGCAAATTAGCAGTAAAATTATTCATTGCCCGAAACCTCATTTTTTTTCCAGGTGAAATGGCTCCTCCATAATAAATTCTGTTTTGATCTACAAAATCATAGGTAATGCAGGTTCCAAGGTCAATAATTAGGTTGTTTTTATCTGGAAATTCTAAAATTGCAGAGGCAACTAGAGCCTTTCTATCTAATCCAAGGGTTTCTGGAGTAGTATACTTGCTTTTATAAGGAATATTTGATGTTGAAGAAAATAAATGCACATCCACATTTTGCTGAAGAAAATTTAACCAATTAGAATCAAGCTTTCCAGAGGCTGAAATCAAGGCTTTTTTGATTTTAGGAAATTGACGTAATATTGATTTTAATTCCTCTTCAACAGAAGGAGGATCTACAGCAATGAGGTATTCATTTCTAGTTGAGAATACGCCAAGTTTAACACGTGTATTTCCTATGTCTAGTATAAGGTTCATGGGGTAAAATTACAAAAATCAATTTTTTATTCAATTTATTTTGGTTTATAAATAAATGAAATTATATTTGCACCCGCAAACAACTGGTGCCTTAGCTCAGTTGGTAGAGCAAAGGACTGAAAATCCTTGTGTCCCTGGTTCGATTCCTGGAGGCACCACCAAGTTGTAAAACCGCTTTCTTTGGAGAGCGGTTTTTTGTTTTCTGTAGATAGGCTATTGGGCAATGGTTGTCTTTAATAGTATAAAATCTCAGAGCTGGAGGCATCACCAGGATCTCAAACCGCTTTCTTTGGGGGCTTATTTTTTAATTATACCAGTTATTATTTGAAATTACTGGAAAAGAAAACAGGGCGTTTTATTTCGGTAATTTCAATAGATATATGGTAGTATTATAAAGCGTAAAGTTATTACTTAGTAGGATAGGGTACGTAATCCTTATCCCCTGGTATTTTTGGAAACTTTTTCTCTATCCAATCTTTTTTTGCTTTTGATAAGGTTTCTTTGCTAGAAGAAACAAAGTTCCAATCTATAAAGTGTTCTTCATTAAAAGCATCTCCGCCAAATACATACACTTTTGTATTTGCTTTTATAGTAAACGAACACAACTCCGATTTATTAGCAACTAAAATCTTCCTATCTGAATAAATGTGTCCATTATTTTCAATCTTACCTTCTAAAATATATAACCCACTTTCTCCAAAAAGATGCTTGCCTATGTCAATTTTTTGATCCGATGAGGCTGAAATTTCGATAAAATATAAAGCACTATGTACAGGTACTGGAGATTCTTTTCCGAAAGCCTTACCGGCAATTAATTTAAACCTTACATTTCCTTCTTGCCAAGAAGGTATTTCAGTAGCTTCAATATGATAAAACTCAGGCTCCATATTTTCTAAATTTGTAGGTAAGCCAACCCAAATTTGAAGTCCGTGAAGTTTTTTTTCTTTATTTCTTAAATGTACTGGAGTTCTTTCAGAGTGGACAACGCCTTTACCTGCAGTCATCCAATTCACGGCACCCGGTTTGATTTCAACTTCAGAGCCTAGACTATCTCTGTGCATAATAGCACCTTCAAATAAATATGTGAGTGTTGATAATCCAATGTGAGGGTGTGGCCCAACATCTAAATTTTGGTTTTCATCCATTGATTCTGGTCTCATATGATCAATGAATACAAATGGACCAACTTGGCGCTTCTTTCTAAAAGGAAGAAGCCTGCCCACCATAAAGTTGCCTATGTTGGCGGCGCGCTCCTCAATAATTAAATCTACATTAGACATATTTTTTTGATATGTAAGGATTATAAATGAAACGAATGCTGTTTATTAAAAAGCATAAATTTAGCTTTTTATTTTTAAATTGAATCAAGTCATCTCTTGAAAACGAAAAGCTTTTTGTTGATGTGGTACTACTCGTTGAAAAATCATTCCTGATGACTTGAAAAATTAATAATTCGTATTTAAATGAAATAATACTGTGCTTTTATTAAAATTATATTTTTTGAATCGTAATATCCGTAATTCTATTCTTGCAGTTCAATATTTGTTAAAGTCTTGCTGTTAGATAAATGTAAAGTTGTAAATTTGCTGTTTATAAAATCAGAAATAGTAATTCCATATATGGACCAATTTTCATTTCTAAATGCAGTGCATCCTTCGCACTTATCTCATTTATACGACCAATATTTACAAAATCCTGATAGTATTGAGCCCAGCTGGAGAGCCTTTTTTCAAGGCTTTGATTTTGGTATGCAAGAAAACGGTTTCGTAGAAGAGGTTGTAATTAGAGACGCAGAAACAAAAGAAACAAAAACCGTAGAAGTCCCTGAAAATGTACAAAAAGAATTTCAGGTAATTAACTTAATTGATGGTTATCGGCACCGCGGACACTTGTTCACCAAAACAAACCCTGTTCGCGAAAGAAGACAATATCAACCAAAATTAAACATTGAAAATTTTGGGCTTTCTTCTTCAGATTTAAATACTGAATTTGAGGCTGGAGAATTAATTGGTATTGGTAAAGCTTCACTAAAAAAAATCATTGAGTTCTTAGAAAATGTATTTTGTGATTCTATTGGTGTTGAATTTGCCTACATCAGAAAACCAGAAGAAGTTAAGTGGATTCAGGAAAAAATTTACCACAATCAAAATCAGCCTAATTTTTCCTCAGATGAAAAGAAAAATATTCTTCGCAAATTAAATGAAGCGGTAACATTTGAATCTTTCTTACATAAAAGTTACGTAGGTCAAAAGCGTTTTTCTTTAGAAGGAAACGAAAGTTTAATCCCTGCCTTGGATGCTTTAATTGAAGGCGCTGCCAACAAGGGGGTAAAAGAGTTTGTCATGGGAATGGCCCATCGTGGTCGATTAAACACCTTAGCCAATATCTTTGGAAAAGACCCCAAAAGTATCTTTAACGAATTTGCTGGAAAAGATTATGAAATGGAAGGTTTTGATGGGGATGTTAAATACCACCTGGGTTGGACGTCTGAAAGAGAAACCGATTCGGGTAAAAAAATTAATTTAAATATTGCTCCAAACCCTTCTCACCTGGAAACGGTTGGTGCTGTAGTGCAAGGTTTAGCAAGAGCCAAACAAGACGATCATCATTTAGGCGAAGAGCAAAATGTTCTTCCTATTGTTGTGCATGGAGATGCCGCTATTTCTGGACAAGGAATTGCGTATGAAATTGTTCAAATGGCGCAATTAGATGGCTACAAAACTCAGGGGACTATCCACATTGTAGTCAATAATCAAATTGGATTTACCACGAATTATATTGATGGACGTTCTTCAACCTATTGTACAGATGTGGGTAAAGTGACGCTATCTCCTGTTCTTCACGTCAATGCAGACGATGTAGAAGCGGTAGTTCATGCCATGAATTTTGCTTTGGAATACCGAATGAAATTTGGTAAAGATGTGTTTATTGATTTGCTTGGCTATAGAAAGTATGGACATAACGAAGGCGATGAGCCAAGATTTACACAGCCTAAATTATATAAAGCTATTTCAAAGCATGATAATCCGAGGGATATTTATGTTAATCAGCTGAAAGAAGAAGGGGTTGTAGATGATGATTTTGTCAAGAAATTAGAGAGCAACTACAAATCCAAATTGGAAGAGGAATTTGAAGAAGCCAAACAAGAAGATAAAGCTCAGGTAATTCCTATTCTTCAAGAGGAGTGGAGTGATTACAGCTATGGAGATCGTGATGACATGATGGCTGAAGTGGATACTAAATATGATTTAGAAAAACTTACCGATTTAGCAAAAATCATAACTTCTTTACCCGAGGATAAAAAAATCATGCGTAAAACAGCTCGTTTGTTTGAAAACAGACACAAAATGTTCTTTGAAAAGAATGAGTTGGATTGGGCCATGGGTGAACTCTTAGCTTATGCTACTTTATTGAAAGAAGGTCATGATGTAAGAATTACAGGGCAAGATGTGGAGCGAGGAACTTTCTCTCACCGTCACGCAGTGGTAAAAGTTGAAGATAGCGAAGAAGAAATTATTCCACACGAAAAAGTTAATGAGGAAGCGAAGTTTTATATTTACAATTCGCTACTTTCAGAATATGCGGTAGTTGGTTTTGATTACGGTTATGCTATGGCAAGCCCAAGCACATTAACCATTTGGGAAGCACAATTTGGAGATTTTTCAAACGGAGCACAAATTATGATTGATCAGTACATTTCTTCCGCTGAAGATAAATGGAAAACTCAAAATGGTTTGGTCATGTTATTGCCTCACGGTTATGAAGGTCAAGGGTCTGAACATTCTTCAGCAAGAATAGAAAGGTACTTGCAGCTTTGTGCTAAAGACAATATGTTTATTGCTAACTGTACAACACCAGCAAACTTTTTTCATCTGTTAAGAAGACAGCTAAAAATCAATTTCAGAAAACCATTGGTTGTATTTACGCCTAAGAGCTTATTGAGGCATCCAAAAGCCATTTCAACAAAAGAAGATTTAGCTAATGGAAGTTTCCAAATGGTCATTGATGATGCTGAGGATAAAGTAAAAGAAGTGAAATCGGTTGTGTTCTGTATGGGTAAATTTTACTATGATTTACTCAAGCGAAAAGAAGAAGAGGGCCGTAAAGATGTTGCTTTAGTTCGTCTTGAACAACTTTTTCCTATTCCAAAGGAGGAAATGAAAAAGGTGATGAAGAAATACAAAAACGCAGAAGAATTTGTATGGGCGCAAGAGGAACCAAGAAATATGGGAGCCTATTCGCACTTACTCATTCAGTTTCCAGAAGTGGCTGAGTTTAGAGTGTGTAGTAGAAGATTTTATGGTTCACCTGCAGCAGGAAGTTCAGCGCGTTTTGAAAAACGACACAAAGAAGTTATTGACTATGTATTTGACAAGTCGAAAAATAACTGTATTGTAGATTACAAAAAAGATAAAAAATAAAGATTTAGAAATTTATAGATTATGGCTTTAGAAATGAAAGTGCCTTCACCGGGCGAGTCAATTAGCGAAGTAGAAATCGCAGAATGGTTAGTCCAAGATGGCGACTACGTGGAAAAAGATCAAGCAATAGCTGAAGTAGATTCAGACAAAGCAACCTTAGAATTACCTGCAGAAGCAAGTGGTATTATCACCCTAAAAGCTGAAGAAGGTGATGTAGTTGAAGTAGGTGAAGTGGTTTGCCTTATAGATACTGATGCTGAGGCTCCTTCTAGCTCCTCTAAAAAAGAAGAACAAGAAGAGAGTGAGTCTAAAGAAGAAACAACATCAGAAGACAAAAAAGAAGAAAAAACAGCTACTCAAGAAGATTCATCTTCTAAAGAAGAGAAAAAAGAAACTTACGCTTCAGGTACACCTTCACCAGCCGCTAAAAAGACTTTAGACGAAAAAGGAATCAATCCTAAAGATGTTAAAGGAACAGGTAGAGATGGCAGAATTACTAAAGAAGATGCCGTTCAAGCCAAAGGAAAACCATCTATGGGAACTCCTGGTTCTGGAAAACGAAGTGAGTCTAGGTCTAAAATGTCTATGCTAAGGAGAAAAGTAGCAGAGCGTTTGGTAAGTGCTAAAAATGAAACGGCTATGTTGACGACTTTTAACGAAGCCAACATGAAGCCTATCTTTGATCTTAGAAAACAATACAAAGAAGAGTTCAAGGAAAAGCATGGTGTTAGTCTAGGTTTCATGTCTTTCTTTACACTAGCTGTGGTAAGAGCTTTAGATAAGTTTCCATCAGTGAACTCAATGATTGATGGTAAAGAAATGATTACCTACGATTATAAAGACATTAGTATTGCTGTTTCTGGGCCAAAAGGTTTGATGGTTCCTGTGATGCGTAATGCAGAAAACTTAAGCTTTAGAGGAGTGGAACAAGAAGTAAAACGCTTAGCGACTCGAGCCAGAGATGGAAAAATTACAGTTGACGAAATGACTGGAGGAACTTTTACTATTTCTAATGGTGGAGTGTTTGGCTCAATGATGTCAACACCAATCATTAACCCTCCACAGAGTGGGATTTTAGGCATGCACAACATTGTTGAACGCCCTATGGCCGTAGATGGTAAAGTTGTAATTTTACCTATGATGTACTTAGCTTTATCTTATGACCACCGAATCATAGATGGAAGAGAATCGGTAGGTTTCTTAGTAGAAATTAAAGAAGCTTTAGAAAATCCAGTAGAATTGCTTATGGATGGTGATGTGAAAAAAGCACTTGAATTGTAATATTTTCAAGATTATAACTAGTCCTAAATAATTTGTACAAATTATTTAGGACTAGTTATTTATAAATAAAATATATTTAAGATTATTCCAGTGCCTTAATTCCTGGTAAAGTTTTCCCTTCAAGCATTTCAAGCATTGCACCACCACCCGTAGAAACATAACTTACTGCTTGATCAAAACCAAACTTTTTAGCTGCTGAAACAGAATCTCCTCCACCTACTAAAGAAAACGCTCCTTTTGATGTGGCATCAGCAATAGCTTTGCCTAAGGCAATAGTTCCATTGGCATAATTATTCATTTCAAAAACACCCAAAGGCCCGTTCCACAAAATAATTTTTGATTGAGCAATTACCTGAGCAAATTTTTCTCGTGTTTCTGGTCCTGCATCTAAGCCCATTAAATGGTCTGGAATAGCTTTAATATCAGTGACTGTATTTTCGCCCTCATCTGAAAAATCTTTTGTAGCAATGGTGTCTACAGGAAGGTGTACCTCAACGTGCTGAGCCTTGGCTTTTTCTAATATGCTTAACGCTAAATCCTGTTTATCATCTTCTACTAAGGAAGTTCCTATCTTACCTCCTTGTGCTTTAATAAAAGTAAAAGCCATACCCCCACCAATAATAAGATGATCTATTTTTGGTAAAATATTTTCTATCACCGTTATCTTAGATGAAACTTTTGCTCCTCCAATAACAGCAGTTACAGGCTTTTCTTTAGAATTTAGTACTTTATCTAAGCTTTCAACTTCTTTTTGAAGCAAATACCCCATGCACTTTTCTTCAAAAAAATCAGCTACAACTGTAGTAGAGGCATGAGCTCGGTGGGCTGTTCCAAAAGCATCATTAACATAAATATCACCTAATTTAGATAGCGCTTCTGCAAAACTTCTTTCACCTGCCTTTTCCTCTTTGTGAAACCTAAGATTTTCTAATAATAAAATCTCTCCTGGTTTAAGCGCCTCTGCTTTTTCTATAGCGTTTTTGCCAATGCAATCTTGTGCAAACTTAACTCTAACTCCAATTACTTCGCTAACCGTGTTTACAATATGTTTTAAAGAATATTTTTCTTCACTTCCTTCTGGTCTTCCTAAATGCGACATTAATACAGGAGCTCCACCGTCCTCTAAAATTTTCAAAATAGTAGGTTTTGCAGCAAGAATTCTACTAATGTCTGTGACTCTTCGGTTTAGATCTAAGGGAACATTAAAATCTACTCGAATTAAAGCCTGTTTATCTTTAAAATTAAAGTCGTCTATTGTTTTCATAGTTATTTTTTTGCCATATTGAATTTCAAAAATAACCATTTATTTGAGAAATCAAGTTTAGAAAAGACTTTTATTAAGCCTTGAATTTTACTAAAAAACAAGTATTTTAGCCCGATGAAGTTCGAAGAAATACCCGGTTTAATTCACTTAAAGAATCATCTTAAAACCACCGTAGAACGTGGGCGAGTTGCACATGCGCAGTTGTTTGTAGGAGAGCATGGTTATGGTACACTTCCTGTTGCTATAGCATTTGCTAGTCAATTAATTAGTAGAAATTTAACGGGTGAGGCAAAGCAAATATGCCAGAAAAGAGTGGAGGAGTTAAATCATCCTGATTTGCATTTTGTTTACCCAGTAAATACCAATGAGGAAATTAAATCTAACCCCATAGCTAAAGATTTTATTAATCACTGGAGAAAGTTTGTACTTGAACAGCCTTACGGCGAATTGTATCATTGGTTAAGAGAACTTGGAATTGATAAAAAACAAGGGGTAATTAGCGTTAGGGAAGCAAGTGAAATTGTTAAAGCAACTTCATTGAAGTCGTATGAAGGAGCTGCAAAGGTAATGATCATTTGGTGTGCAGATAAAATGAATCCAGCTACTAGTAATAAACTTTTAAAATTAATAGAAGAACCTCCCAAAGACACTTATTTTATTTTAATTACCAACGCCGAAGAACAATTATTACAAACCATACAATCTAGGTGTCAAAAAATTAGCTTTCCGCCGCTAAGTGAAGAACAAATTGCGGGTTATTTAACGCGCAAATATCATATTCCTAATGAAGAAGCCCTGCAAATTGCTACCCAGTCTGATGGAAACTTAAGTAAGGCTATTGAGATGCTAGACAATCAGTCTGATAATAAGGTGTTTGAGGAGTTGTTTATTGCTTGGGTGAGAACTGCATTTCGAGCCAAAGGAAATAAAAGCGTTGTGCAAGATTTATCACTTTGGGCAAATACCTTAGCCAAAGAGAACAGAGAAACACAAATGCGATTTATTCATTTTAGTATTCAGTTTTTTAGGCAAGCCCTACTTCAAAACTATCAGGCTAAGGAATTGGTTTTTATGAGAATTTATGATGAAAAATTCAAGTTTGAAAAATTTGCTACATTCATTCATGGAAATAATATTCAGCTTATTTTCGAAGCTTTAGAAGAAGCCTATTATCACATTCAAAGAAACGCCAATGCCAAGATAGTTTTCACCGATTTATCTATGCAGCTTACACGTTTAATACACAAAAATGAGCGGAGTAAATAATTTACTTTTTAATTAACTTCTTCCGCCAAACCTCTCCTTCTCTACTAGTGAGTTCTACAAAATAAACTCCTGATGAAAAATCTGTAACATCAATATTTTCTTGTTGATAATTGGGCTTTTGAAAAATTAATTTTCCTTGTAAATGAAAAACTTTTAACTCGCTTGTTCCAATTTCTGAAGGGTAATTAACTTGAAAAGTATTATTTGCCGGATTGGGGTATAAGCTGGTGTTGGTAAACTCTTCAGTGGTAGATGAAAAGGTTTCCAAATCGCATAAATCTGCTAAGGGCTGATAAGCACTTTCATAATATAAAGTTGAATTCTTTTGGACGCAACTCATTAACCCATATTCGTAAAAATGATAAAAACCAAAATTAGAGCCAACTCCTTCAATAAACATTAAATTTTGGGTTTCCCAACCTTCTAGCCCATCGCCAAAGCTAGGGTCAAAGGTTCTATCAAAAACAATATGTTTTTTGTCATTTTCATAATATACATCAATAACAGTAACATTAACTGTAGATTCTGGAAAGACAGTAGGACTTATATAATATAAAAATTCATCGCCTATTTCTAAACTCATATCTATAACGAGAATTTCATTTTCAGTATTGCTGGGGGCTTCAAAAGAATCATCTGTTGCTAATAACCAAACTTGACCTGTTGCAGTATTTTCTCTTAAGTAATAAACTGTTTCTAATTCTTCCCAATCACCTGTGAAGTTTTTGGTATTCCAGATAAATTCATGGTAACTTGTTTGATCTATACTAATAGTATTATTAGAGAAAAATGCATCTTGAGTCGTAGAATAGCCAGTAGGTTGATTATCTATTGTTAAAATTTGAATACTGGTGTTTTCTTCCCCAAAAATAGATTCATATTGGGCGTTAGTTTGGTTCGAGAAAAAAAACTAACTAAAAAAAATAGTGTTATTATATTGAATTGATTTTTCATGACTTTATAATTTTTGTATGATTTTATTATCTACTTGCTCTCCATCACAAACTAAAACTATTACGTAGTAGCCAACAGGAAAATTAGATAAATTAAT
>PXFS01000163.1 GCA_003564185.1 Flavobacteriaceae bacterium | reverse complement strand
GCACAGGATTTAGAAGATGAGTTAACCAAAATGGGAGTAAAGGCAAAAGCCTATAAATCTGATGCTTCAGATTTTCAACAAGCACAAGATTTTGTTGCTGATGTGCTTAAAGACTTTGGAAGCATAGATGCAGTAATCAATAACGCTGGAATTACTAAAGATAACCTCTTAATGCGCATGTCTGAAGAGGATTTTAATCAAGTTGTTCAAGTTAATTTGAATTCCGTTTTTAATATGACAAAGGCTGTTCTTAGACCGCTGTTGAAACAACGTGCAGGGAGTATCATCAACATTAGTTCTGTGGTTGGTGTAAAAGGAAATGCTGGCCAAGGTAATTATGCCGCTTCTAAAGCAGGAGTTATTGGCTTTAGTAAATCTACTGCCCTAGAATTGGGCTCAAGAAATATTCGGTGCAATGTGGTTGCTCCAGGATTTATAGAAACCGAAATGACCGCTAAGTTGGACGAGAAAACCGTTGATGGATGGCGACAAGCAATTCCACTTAAACGCGGTGGGAATCCAGAAGATGTTGCCAACGCGTGCTTGTATTTAGCTTCAGATTTAAGCACCTATGTAACGGGTCAAACCCTTAACGTTGATGGGGGAATGTTAACTTAAAAGAAATTTGGATGATCAATCAAAGTCTGTTGTTTATAGTGCTTATTGTAATAGCAGCTTTTGGTTTGTCTTTTTTTCAATATTATAAAGCTGTTTTCAAAAAAGAGAAAGCAGCTTTTTTATACCTTATACTTCGAGGTTTAACCTACTCAATAATTGGCATTTTGCTCCTCAATTTAAGTTGGGACCAAAAAACCACCGAAGTACAACCTAAAGAATTAGTATTAGCTGTTGATAATTCTGCTTCCATACATCAATTGGCAGATACAACTCAAATTAAAAAATGGGTAAATTTATTTGTTGAAGATGAAGACTTAAATGAGAAATTTAAGATTACTCCTTTTCAATTTGGAGAAAAAATTAATTCTTTGAAAAATTTAAATTTCCAAGATCAAGAAACTAATCTAGCCGCTGTTTTTTTAGAGATTCAACAATTAGTAAGTAAACAAGAGCTTCCAATGGTGCTGGTTTCTGATGGTAACCCAACTTTTGGTAGAGATGTAGGCTTGGCGAGTCAGTCCTCTAATTTTGATGTTTTTCCAGTTGTTGTTGGAGATACTACAGCATTTGCCGATAGCAGAATTGACCAAATAGACATGAATTCCTATGCTTTTTTGAATAATAAATTTCCTATTGAAGCTTATGTGAGTTACCAAGGAGAAGAAGAATTTAAGACTAAGCTTCAGCTGAAAGAAAACGGAAAAATACTTCAAGAAAAAAATATCGATTTTACAGCTAATCAAGCTTCAAAGCGAATTCAGTTTGAAGTTTTAGCCGAAAGTGTGGGAGTGAAATCTTATGAAGTATTTTTAGTGCCTCAAGAAGGAGAGAAACAAATTGAAAATAATAGTCAAGAAATAGCTTTAGAAGTTATTGATGAATCTACCAAGATTTTGGTGCTCACAAGCTTTTTACACCCTGACCTTTCAGCCTTAAAAAAATCAATTGAATCCAATCAACAACGCAAAGTAGAAATACTGCATATTCAAAATTATTCAGGGGATTTAGAAGGCGTAAATCTACTTATCCTATATCAACCTACCCGTGATTTTGCCTCGGTTTATCAACAACTCAATCAAGCAGAATTACCGCATATGGTGATAACGGGAACCAAGACTGATTACCGATTTCTGAATAATCAGCAAAACGATTTCAAAAAAGAAAACAGCAATTCAACCGAAGAATATTTTCCTTCTTTTAATTCAGATTTTTCGGCTTACCAGCAAAATGATTTTTATGTACATACTTTTCCCCCCTTAGAAGATAAGTTTGGTAGCGTTGAAATAAAAAGGCAAGCAGATGTCCTTTTTCATCAACAAGTGCAAGGCATTGAAACCGATGAGCCTATGTTGTTTTTTATCACCCAGGACAAACCCAAACGCGCTTATTGGTTAGGAGAGCAATTTTGGCGTTGGCGAGCAGAATCGTATTTACAAGAGAATAAAAGTTTTGAGAATTTTGATAACTTCATGAATAAATGGGTGGGTTTTTTATCCTTAAATCAAAAGAAATCACGCTTAATTGTAGAAGCAGAATCCTTTTATAAAACACAAAGAAACGCCAAGATAAAAGCCAGTTTATTTGATCAGAATTATGAATTAGACAAAAATTCGAGTTTATATATCAGGTTCACCAATCAAGATAAACAAGTCAATGAATTTCCTATGCTGTTTTCCAATTCCCATCACGAATTCAATCTAGATGCCTTGGAGCCGGGCGATTATACCTATGAAGTTTTTTCTTCCAAAGAGAACCTTAGCCAGAAGGGACAATTTAAATTGATTGCCTATTCAGCCGAAGATCAATTTGTCAATGCCAATGCTTCGCTTCTTAAATCCATTGCAAAAGATGAAACTTTATGGGAGTTAAATGATTTTGAAAAATTGAAAACCTATCTACTTGAATCGCAAGTCTATCAACCAATTCAAAAAGAAAAGATAAAATTAAAACCTTTAATCGATTGGGAGATTTTATTCATATTTTTAATACTATCTTTGTCGTTAGAATGGTTTTTTAGAAAATATAATGGACTAATTTAAACAATAAACTATGGAAAGATTACCTAAAATTGCATTGCCTTTTATTATTTTGGCTGTAGTAGTAATTATCATTATCTCAAAATCTGCTGTAAATATCTCTTCTGGTCAAGCAGGTGTATTATTTAAACGCTTTGGTGGAGGTGTTGTTACCGATAAGCCAGCTATGGGCGAGGGCTTTCATATTGTAGCCCCATGGAATGATGTCTTTGTATACGAAGTGAGACAACAGTCACTTGAAGAAAGCATGAAAGTACTTTCATCTAGTGGTTTAGATATTCGCTTAGATGCTTCTATATGGTTTAAACCAGACTTGGAAAAGATTGGCTTCCTTCATCAAGAAAGAGGAGAAAAGTATATTCAACGAGTGTTGCAACCCGCAGTGCGTTCTGCTACCAGAACGGTCGTAGGTCGTTACACGCCAGAGCAGTTATACGCTAGTAAAAGAGATGCAGTTCAAACGGAAATATTTGAAGAAACTGAAAAATTATTAGGCGATCAATATGTTGAAGTAACACGTGTACTGGTAAGGGATATTGCACTTCCTAATACCATTAGAGAAGCGATTGAACGTAAGCTAGAACAGGAGCAAGAGGCATTACAGTATGAATTTAGATTGACAAAAGCTGTGCAAGAAGCTGAAAGACAACGTATTGATGCTGAGGGTAAAGCAAGAGCTAACGATATTTTGAGCAAGTCTTTAACGGATAAAATTTTGAAAGAAAAAGGTATTCAGGCAACTATTGAATTATCGAAATCTAATAATGCTAAAGTTGTAGTCATTGGATCAGGAGATGATGGCATGCCATTGATTTTAGGAAATAACTAATTTAGTTACCAAATTGCTTAGGAAAAATCCGATTTCTTCATTGAAATCGGATTTTTGTTTGCTGATTATGAATTAATATTTTAGTCTTATTCTTTGAAATTTACCTCCTTCAAGCTATTATAAAAATTTTAATTCACTCACATACAAAACTTTAATTAGGCTTCCAAATCATTAAAAAAATCAAATTTTACATTATTCATAACTGCAACATTAATTGGGCTTTTTTTGCCTTACATCATTTTTTTATGCGTTTTGATTTATCTATATTTGGCATTCAAAATCATCCAAGTAATTATCCAGCGACAATCTAAAATGGGACTCGCTGCGGCGAAGCCGTGTTAAATTTTCGGGAAATAAAGTTTAGAACAGTTGTGGGGTTCGCCTCGCTTCGCTGGCGCACTGCCCGCCCAGTTAAATAGTGCGAAAGCACTACGCATAGCGTATTTAACTACCAATGACGTTTTTATGTAATTTTATGATTATCAGTGTTTTGTTTCAGGTTCGAGCGGAGTCGAGAACCATTCACATCTCGACTTCGCTCGATGCTAAAACAAGATTAAAACGTCACAAACTTTTAAATAAAATTCGGAAATTTTTCAGGAGCTCGAGCTGCCCTAAAGG
>PXFS01000114.1 GCA_003564185.1 Flavobacteriaceae bacterium | reverse complement strand
TTTAAAATTTCATCCATCAATTCAGATTTTTCTTCCTTAGCGTAGTCATAATAGGCTTCAAAAGCTTCGGAAGGATTTTGATTTATAAACTCAATAGCTTCTTTTACCGCTTCCACCACCGCTTCCACTTTTGCAGGATTCGCTTTGTAAAACGACTTTGAAGTGAATAAATCTAAACCACAAAAATTGGCAAATTCAGCAGTATCAGCATCCATAAAAATCAAATCCAAATCGTCTTCAAATTGAGATTCAATACCTTCAAAATTGTAGAAATACAACCAAGCGGCATCATAGCCAGCTTTAAGATGCTTGATTAAATAAAAATCCTCAGCACAAAATTCAACTTGTTCTCTTTTTACTTTAACACCTTGTTTTTCTGCATATCTTCGGATAATTTCAAACCCAATGGTATTAGTTTTATCATTGGATACAGGTGTAACCAATTTGATATTGTCGCCTTTTTTCAAAGCTTCAAAAGCTTCTTTCTTCATCATGACTCCACCTTTGGTTTGGAAAAATGTTCCTAAGGAAAGAAATTCAGGATGATATTGTTCAATTAAATGCAGGGGCTCGTTGGTAGCGAATTCTATTTCGCCAGCAATCAAATTTCCGAGTCCATCATAATGTTCGGTAGGGACAATAATTTCAAATTCTTCTACCCCTCGCTTTTTTAGAAAGCCTTTTTCTTTAGCTATAATAAGGGGGAGGTGGTCCGGGTTTAAAAACCATTCTAATGCAATTTTCATAGGTTAAATTTTTTGGGTGAGGCGTTCTACTTTTTGTTGAATGTTTTCAGCTTCAAAGATATCACTGACTAGGGAGTACATATCAGGTTGATGCTTTGCAACTTCATGAATGTTAGTTTCATTAATTCCGCCAATCACACAAACTGGAACATTAAGCTCTTTTTTGGCTTGGGAAATTACTTCTAAATCAACTACAGCAGCCTTAGGTTTGGTTTTGGAAGGGTAGAAGGCTCCAAAGGCCACATAATCTGCGCCATCGGCTACCGCTTTTTGAGCACGTTCTAAATCTCCATAGCAGGAAACACCAATTTTTACTTTTTGACCTAAGATTTTACGAGCTTCACTCACAGCTAAATCGGAATATCCAATATGAACCCCATCAGCTTTTACTTTTTTGGTTAATTCAACACGGTCGTTGATAAAAAACGTAGCTTGGTAAGTAGTACATAATTTTTGTAATTGAGTAGCTACTTCAACTAAATCATCATCTTTATCTGATTTATTTCGCAACTGAACAACTTTAGCACCTCCTTTTAAAGCGGCTTCAACTTGACTAATAATGGTTTCATGGGGAGTTAAAATGTCATCGGTAATAGCATAAATTCCTTCAAGAGGTTTCATATCAATTCAATTTATGCGTAGAAAAAGAAGCTAAAAAAATGTAGCTGTCGTTTCCCTACGCTGTTATTATACAGATCAGGTAATTAGGGTATATTCTCAGTTTCAAAATACATTGAAACACCCCTAACGACTTTCCAAAAGTACAATTTTTTTAAACTACGAATGTTAAGCTTTATTTAAACTCGATAAAAATAAATTAGATTAATCCTTGATGTATTGGCTAATAGATCAATTAAAAAGCTTCGCCAATAGTAATATAAAGACCATTTTCATCAGGTGTATAGGCATAATCTAATCGTGCCCAAATGTCTTTCTTTTGGAAAAGTAAAAAACGAATTCCTGCACCTGCAGCCCATCTTAATTTATCAGACTCCCAATTATCAACACGGTCAAAAACACTACCTGCACTTGTAAAAACTGTGGCTCCCCAACGATCTGTAAAGCCTAACTTTAGGGGTAACATACGGTATTCAACTTGAGCAGACAATTGGTTTCTATCTCTAAATCTACCCAGAAAGTATCCGCGCATCATACTTTGTCCACCCATTAAAGAAAGTTGATTAAAAGGCACATCACCACCAAATTGGAATTCACTAAATACCTGTGCAGCAAAAACATCTCTTTTGTCTTTTCCAACAGGTGTAAAGTATCTGCCATCAATAATCAGGTTATGATAATCAACAGAACTATTCATAAATGGATTAAATTTTACATATCCAAATTCAAGAAATCTTCCGTCTCTTACATTTAATACATTATGCCTACTGTCATAAACCAGTCCAAAACCAAGTCCAATATTAGTTTTTCCGTCAGCACCAAAGGGAAGTTCTATATCTTCATTTCCATTTTCAGGTTCAAACTCAACACTGCTTAAGCTTCTAAAATCAGCTTCAAGACCTACAAAAAAGTTTTTAGCTATTTTCCTCAAAACCCTTTCTTTAATATTTATTTGAAGTGCATCAACTAATGCAGTAGCATCTTTGGGTACTTGATCAACTTCGCTTTGAATTCCAAAATACTTCAACGGAAAACGTTCGGCTAAAATTTCACCTAAAAAGAACCATTCATCTTGATCAGAATAAATGGCATGTTCAAATCTAGCTCCATACTGTTTATTAAGTGTAACAAAAGTAAATCCACTTATTTCACTTAGTCTATTTTCTTTATCATCATTAGCAAAATAAACATAAAGAGGACTAAATCCAATCTCTAAACTAGTCTCTGGTTCATAAGCTAAGGTAGGGTACATCATGAATTGAGCTTTTTCTTCTGCAACGGTGTCTTTTATGATTCTGTTGATATAATTAAAAAGCTTACTGTCTTTCTTATCTAATAATTTTAATGAATCCTCTTCCTGAGCAATAGCATCAAAACTAAAAGTAGTCATTACTGCGACTAATAAAATTAAAAATCTACAAGCTTTACACTTTTTCATGAGCTAGTCAAGTCCAATTTGAAGGGGTAAATATATTTAAATTAATACAAGTGGCTACTGCTTGTTGATTAAAATTTAAGTATAGGTCATTAACTAAACTGTAGGCTAGCTTCCTCATTTAAAACTGGAATATGCGTAGAAATATAGTTAGCCAAAAATTCAGCATCTTTTTTTATGCCGCCTAAAGTTGCAGACCCTCGGGTATGTAGCCAAGGTAAGCCAATAAAAAAGAGCCCTTTCATGTTGCTAATGCCTTGTTGATGAATGGGGTAGTTGTCTTTGTCTAATTCTAAACCATCAATCCAATTAAAGTTTGGTCGGTAACCAGTAGCCCAAATAATTGTTTGTATGTCTTTAATTTCTTGTTTTTCAGTAAAGATTGTATTTCCTTCAGCATCTAAGCAATGCCCAACGGGTAAAACATTAGGTCGTGATAAAATTTCTTTTACATCTGTTCCAATAACCGGCTGTTTACCACGGCTTATTCGTTTCCCAATCCATGAATTTTTGCTAAAACTCAAATATCCAAATTTAGTGAACCACCACCACAAAGTTTTTCCTAAAATTTCCTGAGGCAAGCTTTTTACACTTGTGTCTCCAGAAAAGTAAATCTGATCCTCTCTAGATGCTGAAATTTCGTCAAGGATTTGATACCCAGAATCGCCTCCACCAACAACCAGCACATTTCCAGATTTTAATTGATTGGGGTTCTTGTAAAAATTAGAATGAATTTGTATAATTTCCGTATCTATCTTTTTGTTAAAAGCTGGAGTATAAGGGATATGAAAGGGTCCAGTACCAATAATCACATTTTTTGAGTAAAAATCACCTTGATTGGTCCGAAGATGAAAAACACCATTTACTTTATCAATTTTTTTGACTAATGTATTTAGTTGTATTGGAAAATCAAATTTTTCAACATAAGCTTTAAAGTATTCAGCAACCTCATATTTAGAAGGGTAGTGCCCCTTGGGTGCAGGAAAATCCAGCCCCTCCAGATGGTTAAATTCAGTAGGAGTAAAAAGCTTTAAAGAATCCCAACGATTCAACCACGAAGCCCCAATCTCATTTTCCTTATCTAATATCAAAAAACTCCTATTTTGTTGGTTTAAATGATAAGCCATAGAAAGCCCAGCCTGTGCTGCGCCAACAACAATAAAATCATACATATCCTTCGCTTTTTCACAAAGATAATAATTTAGATGCAAAACTTAATGTAAAGTTAAATTCATTCTAATTAGGAGCCGGGAACCTGCTTTACGTTACAAATCCGCAATTGTAAGCTAAGTTTTTTTGCTGTTTCAAGAGCTTACTGCCGCCCGCTTTTCAACAGTTAAAAAACTATAGCTTTCAATTTTACGGGTTTTCCACTTCAATCAGGGCTAAAAAATCAGTTTTGAACAGAATATGTATTTTTCATTAAAATCTATATCCAAAAAGTAGTTTCATTTTTAACAATAACTAGAGCTTAATTGAAACTAACAAGATGACTTTTTCAAAGTTGTATTTTTAAGAACAAATTGAATAAATCATTTGTCTAATAGGCTTAAATTAGTACATTTGTGAAACAAAAATTTTTATCATAAAACTGGATTATGAACCTACACGAATATCAAGGAAAAGAAATATTAAGTAGTTACGGTGTTACCGTTCAACGAGGTAAAGTGGCAACCACGCCAGAAGAAGCTGTAGAGGCAGCTAAAAAATTAACCGAAGAAACCGGAACAGGATGGCATGTTATAAAAGCTCAAGTCCATGCTGGTGGACGTGGTAAAGGGGGTGGTGTAAAATTAGCCAAAAACTTAAAAGAAGTTGAAGAAATTGCGGGCAACATTATTGGTATGAATTTAGTTACTCCTCAAACTTCAAAAGAAGGGAAAAAGGTACACCAAGTTTTAATTGCAGAAGATGTCTATTATCCAGGAGACAGTGAACCTGAAGAATATTATATGTCTGTTCTTCTTAACCGTGCTACTGGTAAAAATATGTTGATGTACTCGCCTGAAGGAGGAGTAGATATTGAAACCGTAGCTGAAGAAACACCAGACCGTATATTTACAGAAGAAATTGACCCAGCAACAGGAATTTTACCTTTTCAAGCTAGGAAAGTTGCTTTTAATTTAGGCTTAAGTGGGAAAGCATTTAAAGAAATGACCAAATTTGTAACCGCTTTATATAAGGCTTATGATGGTTCGGACTCAAGCTTATTTGAAATTAATCCTGTATTGAAAACTTCAGACGATAGAATTTTAGCGGTTGATGCAAAAGTTTCTTTAGATGACTCAGCTTTATTCCGTCACAAAGATTATGCTGAAATGAGAGATAAGCGCGAAGAAGATCCTACTGAAGTTAAGGCTAAGGAAGTTGGATTAAGCTTTGTCAACCTTGATGGAAATGTAGGTTGTATGGTAAATGGTGCCGGATTAGCCATGGCAACTATGGATTTAATTAAATTTGCTGGAGGTGACCCTGCAAACTTCTTAGATGTTGGAGGGACGGCAGATGCAAAACGTGTTGAGGAAGCCTTTAGAATTATTTTAGCCGACGATAAAGTAGAAGCTATCTTAATAAATATTTTTGGAGGTATTGTACGTTGTGACCGTGTTGCTCAGGGTGTTGTAGATGCCTACAAAAACTTAGGAGACCAAATTAAAGTACCTATCATTGTAAGATTGCAAGGGACTAATGCTGTAGAAGCAAAAGAATTAATTGATAACAGCGGATTGAATGTGGAGAGTGCAGTGCTTTTCCAAGAAGCTGCCGATAAAGTTCAAAAAGTACTTGCTTAATTAGTTGAATTCAAGTTATATATGAATAAGCAGGTTGTTTGTCTATTTCAAGCAACCTGTTTTTTTGATAGATTTAAAGATATAATTGGTTATTCAGATGAAGATCGTCACTAAATTTAATGAAGATTTTAAATACTATAAAAATGGTGTTTTACAATTTTTAAACGATTTTCATTTATCTGGTGAAACAATTTACTCCGGAACACGAAACATACTAAAACAAAAGGAGGTTAAAGGTAAAGGATTTATTATTAAATATTTTAAAAAACCACATCTCATCAATCAAATCGCCTATAAATATTTTCGAGAATCTAAGGCCAAAAGATCTTATTTATATGCTCAAAAGTTGCTAAGTTTAGGTATTGGAACGCCAAAACCTGTAGCTTACAGAAATAAATTTAGTTGGATTGGATTAGATAAAAGTTATTATGTGTCAAAATATCAAACACATGATTTTACTTTTAGAGAATTACCCGAGATGAACAATATTGAAAAGCGAAATTCTATTTTAAAAGCTTTTGTTGAATTTACACATCAAATGCATGAACAACAGATTCACTTTTTAGATCATTCTCCTGGAAACACCTTAATAGAAGAAAGAGAAGGGGAGTATCATTTCTACTTAGTAGATTTAAATAGAATGCGTTTTGAACCTTTAAATTTTGATCAACGGATTAAAAATTTTGCACGATTAACACAAAATAAAGATGTTATTAAGGTCATGAGTCAGGCTTACGCAGAACTTACTCATAACAATTCAGCTGAAGTTTTTGATTGTATGAAAGCAGCTGTTGATGAGTTTTTTAGTAAGAATTTGAAAAAACAAGCCTTAAAGAAAAAGCTCAGGTTCTGGAGGTAATATAAAGCTTACTTTTTAACAACTTTTCTAAATACTTTATCAAATCTTTCTAAGTAAGTATCCATGCTAAATGCTTTTTGAATATATTCTTTTCCAGCCTTACCAAAAGCTTTATTAAGTTTTCTGTTTTCTGCTAAAAATGATAATGCTTCAGCAATAGCTTTAGGATTATTTGGTGGTATAACCAAGCCTGTTTTTTGATTTACTACTAAATCTCTTGCTCCGGGAATATCTGTAACTATACATGAAATTCCGCAGGCCATAGCTTCTCTCAAACTTCTGGGTGAAGCATCTCTGGTAGATGGACAGATGCAAACATCTGCATTAGGAAGGTAGTTTATGGCATTATCTTTTTTACCAATCAAATGAATTTGAGCTGCATTTTTTCCATTTTGAGCCAGCTGATAATCACTTTCTTCGTAATCTCCAATATGAACTAAATGAATATCATTATTATTAATCAATTGCATCCCCTCAATAAGCTGTGTTAAGCCTTTAAAAGGTCTCCCTTTAGTTAAAGCTATACAGATAACTACAAAAGCATTTTCAGGTATTTTATTAATTCTTTTCGGGTTTTCTTCAGCCTCCGCTACCCATTCTAACTTATAAGGCTTAGGATTATAAGTAAGTGCTTCTGAGGGATAATGTTTTTTTAAAGCTTCTTTAATATCCATTGTTGCGCAGACCACATGATCCACTCTTGGATTTAGAATTCCCAAATAATAAGTAGGGTCAGTTTTTCTTATTTTAGCTTGTGTGCCTCTATACGCTACTACCTTAGTTGTAGTTCCTAAAGAAGCAAACAAGGCGTTAGATAAATCCGAACTATTAATACAATAAGTGACATGAATATGGTGTTGCTTTATGACCCTTCTGATGTTTTTTATAGCCTTAAAATTTATTTTTCCACCGTAATTGGGTATGCGAATTGGTATACAGTTGATTTTTTTAATTATTTTTTCTTGCTCCTCAGATGTAGCAATGATGTAGGCTTTGTATCCAAATGATTTCAATTCTGAAAACATTCCATAGATAATTTGATCTACTAAATTTGATACACAAAGTATATTAATCATAAAATTTTTTTGTAATACAGTGAAGCATTCCAACAACAAAACTATTAAAAAAAATGTTTAAATATAATGTAATGTGAACCAAATTTAAGTAAGAATTCTTAATGAAAATCCTTACACTTACTGTTTCTATATGACTAAAAACAATAAGTGTAAGGATTTTAATTTATTAGTTTATGGATATTAATTGAATTTAAACCCTACCCCAAGCATAAAAAATCTGTTTTTTGCTGAAACACTTACATCTCCAAAATCAAAATCACCTTCTTCCTCATCTACGTTGGCAATATTTGTTAACCCAAGATTGTATCTTGCTTCGAAAAATAAACCGTTTTCTAAATTATATTCAGCACCAAAAGAAAGACCAAAATCCAAGGTATTGAATTCATCAGTAATCGTCTCCGATCCACTAAATGAATCATCAAAGAAAAAATCTTCTTCTCTAAATTCCTCTTCAGCATGAACAATAAAACCTACATAAGCACCGCCATTAATAAACAATCCTTCGTAAGCATTGAATTTAAATAAGACGGGAATATTTAGTTGCGTAATTCTAATATTTGATTCCTGTATGAAGTCCCCAGGTTCAGAATTTTCAAATTTAAATCCGTTAAAATTTAAGCTCAAACCTGTTTGTAATTTGTGCTCCATGTTTGGAAGGGAGAATTCTGCAAACCCACCCAGGTAAAAAGAAGTTCTTACATCTGTATCTAAACTAAAACTTAATGGACTTTGACTAACTTCATAGTCGATATTAGCAAAATTAAGTCCTCCGTTAACCCCATATTTTACATCTTGTGCAAAAGTGATTGAAGTTAAAACTAATCCTAAAATAAGTAAAATTTTTTTCATTTTGTTTTTTTATATATCAAGTAAAAGTAACACAAATAATCTTATAAAAAATACCCCTTAATGGGTATTTTTCTTTAAACTACTTAAATCCAGTAAAAATAATTCTGAAGCAATTCCGTCTGATAAAAACTTTCCTTTGGGAGTTATGTGTAGGGTTTCATTTTTAATTTCAAGCAAACCATCTTTTTGTAAGTTGGTGATTTGGTCCATTAAATAGGCCCTAAACTTCAATCCAAATTTTCTTTCAATTTCATTTAGATCAACACCTAATTGGGTTCTAAGGCGAGTCATAATCATTTCGTTATATTGATCTGTTTTGGTAAGTTTTTCCTTGGTTAATGGAAGTTCATCTTGCTCAATAGCTTTGATGTAGTTAAGATTATGACTAATGTTCCATCTTCGTTCACCACCTAAGTAGCTGTGGGCAGAGGGACCAATGCCTAAATAGTACTTGCCTGTCCAATACGCCGTATTGTTTTGGGAATGGTAGTTGGGCTTTCCAAAATTTGAAAATTCATAGTGCTCAAAACCGTTTGTAGTTAGTTTTTTAATCAGATACTCAAAATGCTCTTTAGCTAAATCATCATCCACTGGGGGAATGACTTCTTTTTTGATGAAGTAATCTAATGCAGTGTTTGGTTCTACAGTGAGCGCGTAGCTTGAAATATGAGGAACATCTAAATCAATAGCTTGTTGAATATTATTTTCCCATTTTTCTTTACTCATTTTCGGAATTCCATAAATCAAATCGATAGAAATATTATCAAAATATTTTTTAGCTAGTTGAATGCTTTTAATGGCTTCTGAAGTATTATGTGCCCTATTCATCAATGTTAAATCATCTTCAAAGAAGGACTGAACTCCAATGCTTAATCGGTTAACTTTTGATTGAGAAAGCATTTTCAAATAATCTTCCGATAAATCATCTGGATTTGCTTCTAAGGTAATTTCTGGGTTTTCAACTACTTCAAATAAATCAAAAATAGTCCCAAAAATTTGATGAAGTTCAGTTTCATTTAATAGCGAAGGCGTTCCACCTCCAAAGTAAATATTTTGAACAGGATAGTTTAATTCGTTTTTTCTGAGTTTTAATTCTTTGCAGATAGCCAGAATTAAATTGCTTTTATGTTTAAGTGAAGTGGAAAAATGGAAATCACAATAATGACATGCCTGTTTACAAAACGGGATATGTATGTAAATTGACATTGTTTCATTGGTTATGTTATCCATTTTTAAATTTTATGCAGTGTATTGCTAAATGATTATTAAAAGCGGAATTCGTCTTCTTCATTAGATTCAATTCCAAGCGCATCATACACATAATCAAATGTAGATAGCAACTTGGGTTTACCTTCCACCATAGCAACATCATGTTCAAAATGTGCAGAGGGTTTTCCATCTGCGGTGAGGATAGTCCAGCCATCAGGAAGCTGTTTAATACGTCTTGTCCCCATGTTAATCATAGGTTCAATAGCTACTGTCATCCCTTCCACAAATTTTTTACCTCTACCTCTTTTTCCATAGTTAGGCATTTGAGGGTCTTCATGCATAGTAGTTCCTAATCCATGGCCAACCAGTTCTCTTACCACTCCATAATTATGTTTTTCTGCATGCTTTTGAATGGCAAATGCTACATCACCCACACGATTTCCTAATTTAAATTGTTCTATTCCTTTGTATAAACTTTCCTTAGTAATTTCAAGAAGTTTTTTAGTTTCAGCATCTACTTCGCCAACTTGAAAGGTATAGGCATGATCACCGTAATAGCCGTTTTTAATTGCTCCGCAATCTATGGAAATAATGTCTCCATTTACTAAGGGTTTATTTGTGGGTACACCATGAACAACTTGTGCATTAGGACTCATACATAAGGTGTTTGGAAAATCATATAGGCCTTTAAATCCTGGTATAGCATTGTGGTCTTTAATAAACTCTTCAGCTTTTTTATCTAAGTCTAAAGTGGTTACACCAGGTTGAATTTCTTTGGCTAACATTCCAAGTGTTTTGGAAACAATAAGTGCGCTTTCACGCATAAGTTCAATTTGCTCACGGGTTTTAGGTATAATCATTAACTTTATTACTTTTTAAAAATTTTATCAAATAAACTTTTTTTATTTTGAGGTTTTTTAGGCTGCTCACCTACCAATAATTGATGTACTTTGCCCCAACCCACAAAGCCTCCAATATTTCTATCATCGATAAAAATATCAGCGGCAATTTTTCTACTAATACTTGAGTCGTATTCTTCTTCTGGGTAGCTATTGTTAACAGCATAAAATTCAATACCATGGTCTTTACAAAACTCAACCGCTTCGTCTAAATACTTTCCAGAGCGATAGGTCCAAAGTATTAACACATAACCTTCATCTTGTAATCGTTTAAGTGTCTCAAAAGCAAACATCATTGGCTTCCCTATTTTAGGATACCTACTTTCTACTATTGTGCCATCAAAATCAACAGCTATTATGGGTTTACTTGAAGAAATCATATCAATTTGCGTATGGATTTTTGTATGCTTTATTTTGCAGAATCAAAAGAATGTCTTTTTCAATGGTTTCAACTGCAAATTCTACAAATCTGTTGACTTCTTTTTCATTAGTAGAAAAAATAAAAGTAGGAATCATTTCTAATTGAATACGATTTTCTTCTTCTTTACTTATTCCTTCAATTTTTTTGCTTTGATCTACACCTACAATTTGTATTTGATTGGTGTCCCAACCAGCTTCATCTAATAATTTAATGAGACGTGGTAATTCTCTTCTGCTATCAGGGCACCAACTCCCAAAATAAACTTCAATTTGAAATTCTTTTTCTTTTAATGCTTGAGCCAGTTGTGCAATGATATCTTCTTCAGGTTGATAGGCGTTATAGTAACGTTCTAACCAAATGTTATGATCACTTGCCTTTAAGTCTTCTAAACTGATTTCACCAACAATATCTTCTTGTGAAAAACCTAAGCTAAAAGCAAAAAAACTAATTATTAAAAATATTTTATTCATTTAAATAAGCGATTTTTGAGTCATTAATTCGGGTTGCTCAATACCCATTAATTTTAAAATAGTGGGAGCAACATCTCCTAATATTCCACTTTCAATCTTTTTAATTTCTTGATCAACTAAAATAAATGGAACTGGATGGGTAGTATGAGCGGTATTTGGACTTCCATCTTCATTTTTCATCATTTCAGAGTTACCATGATCGGCAATTACTAACATACTGTATCCATTTTTGGTAGCCGCTTCAACTAATTCCCCTAAACATTGATCAACTGTTTCGCAGGCCTTTACAGCAGCATCAAAATCACCTGTATGACCAACCATATCAGGATTAGCAAAATTAATGCACATAAAATCTGCAGTTGAATTTTCAATTTCAGGTAATAATTTGTCTTTTAATTCAAAGGCACTCATTTCTGGTTTTAAATCGTAAGTCGCTACCTGTGGGGAGTTAACTAGAATTCGTTTTTCACCCGTAAACGGAGTTTCATTTCCTCCAGAAAAAAAGAAGGTAACGTGTGGATATTTTTCAGTTTCAGCAGCTCTAATTTGAGTTTTTCCTTTAACGGAAAGTACTTCGCCTAGCGTAGCCTGAATATTTTCTTTTTTGTAAACTACACGAATATTTTTAAATTGATCATCATACTTTGTCATTGTTACGTAGTATAATGGGAGTGTTTTCATGGCATGGTCAGGGAAGTCTTTTTGACTTATAGCTTGTGTAAGTTGTCTGCCTCTATCTGTTCTAAAGTTAAAAAATATAACTACATCACCAGGCTCTAATGTTGCTGTTGGTTGTCCATTTTTGGTCACTAAAATTGGTTTTAGAAACTCATCAGTTACTCCATCTTGGTAACTTTTTTCAATATCTTTTATCGGATTTTCAGAGGCTTTTCCTTTAGCATTAACTAAAACATCATAAGCTTGTTTTACGCGTTCCCAACGCTGATCTCTATCCATAGCATAATAACGACCAATAATACTTGCTAAGTGCGCATTATGCTTATCAAGATAGGGTATTAACTCCTCAATAAATCCTTTTCCAGATTGCGGGTCAACATCACGTCCATCGGTAAATGCATGAACGTATTTTTCTTTGATACCAGCGTCTTCAGCAGCTTTTACTAAACCTTTAAGGTGATTGATATGAGAATGGACACCACCATCACTTACTAAGCCTAAAAAATGTACTTTTTTTTGTTTTTCTTTGGCATATTCAAAAGCTTGTCTAAGTTCAGGCTCATCCTTTAGCGTATTTTTCTCAACCGCTAAGTTGATTTTTACTAAGTCTTGATACACAATCCTACCAGCTCCAAGGTTCATATGTCCAACTTCAGAATTTCCCATCTGTCCTTCTGGCAAACCTACATACATTCCATCAGTTCTTAACGTTGCAGTTGGATAATTTTTATATAAACTATCAACGGTTGGTGTATGAGCTTGATCTACAGCAGATACCTCTTTGTTTTGGGCAATTCCCCATCCATCTAAAATGGTTAAAATAACTTTCTTCTCCATGTTTAAATATTGTTTACAAAAGTACGAAATTTATAAAAGCCTTTTCAATTAGCCTAATATCTTCTTAATTCTTATACACTACAATGATTTAGGACGCAAATTTTGATGAATTCCTAATATAAACTCTTCTTGGTATTGTTCAAAAAAATCAGTTGAAAATTCATTTAGACCAGCAATATTTTCTTTTTGAACCTGAAATATCAATTGATGCTTTACGTAATCATTTAAATATTTACGACTTGTAGGTAAAAAACTATAATGCCATGGTTCAAAAAAATACCCTTTTCTACTAGAATGATTATCAGGATAAGCTTCTACAAAGCCATAATCATGAGCATTTTTTTGCATCCATTGATACATCTTTGAAAAAGCACCATTTTTGAGAAAGTGTTTTTTATCAAGGATATCCTTTTCAGGTAATTCAACATTTGCATCTATCAGGTCTAAATCAGTTCCCCAATGATGCCTTGAAGTCCCTGGAATAGAAGAATAAGTAGTTATTTTTTGAACAGCTTCAAGATTCGAATTACTTTCTTTAATAAATTGTTTAAATTTTTTCTCAAAAATTTCTTGCTGTCTGTTGAAGCTTCTAAAGGCGGAAACAATTTCTAATTTTATACCTTCTTTCTTTGCTTCTTCTTTCATCTTTAGAAAAGTTTTTAAAGTTTGCTTTTCTAGCTGATGCTGCTCATACGTAACCAAATGCGAAGTTGTTTTACCCAACAGATGTATCAGCTCCATTTCATTTCTTTCAGGAATAAACATAGAAAGAGGTAAGAAGCTTAATGCAAATTTGCTGCTTACCAGAAGTTGATTAAATTTCCTTCGCTTCATTTAGTTTAAATTACTATCTAAAGTTTTTATAGCCATTAATTGGTGTGGACCAACCTCAGGGATTTCAAAAGTTTCTCCATGCTTTTCAAATCCTTCTTTTTGATAGAAATCAACTGCCTTAATTCTTGCATTACACCAACATATTTCAATATGGATTTGCCTTAGGTGAGTAAGTGAAAATTGAAGTAATTTTTTACCTAAACCTTTTCCTTGAAAATTGGGATGTACAGCCATGCCTCTTAATTGATATTGTTTTTTAGAACTGAACAAAGAATTTTTAAAAGGCATAAAACTAACTATTGCAACTAAGCTATCATTGAAAAAAGCACCTACATGAAAGGTGCTTTTTAATTCGTCTCCTGTAAAAATACAGGTTTTTATTGATTTGTTGTTCCTTAAAACCAAGTGTCTTAAAGGTATACAATGCTCAGCCTCAATCATTTTGAGCTGGATATCCATGCTTATTTTTTGTCTGAATAGTGATGGTCAACAATACCATAGTCAAGAGATTCATTAGCGTCCATCCAATAATCTCTACTAAAATCCTTCATCACTTTTTCGAAATCTTGACCGCAATTATCAGCTAAAATCTGAGCACTTAATTCTTTAGTTTTGAGAATCTCATTGGCTTGTATTTCAATATTTGAAGCCTGCCCTTGAGCACCACCCATGGGCTGGTGAATCATAACTTTTGCGTGAGGCTGAATAAATCTTCTTCCTTTTTCTCCTGCTGAAAGTAATATAGAACCCATAGATGCTGCTAAACCACTACAAACAGTTGCAACAGGACTCTTAATAGATTTCATAGTGTCATAAATGGCAAAACCATCAGTTACATAACCTCCTGGACTATTAATAATGAGCTCAATTTCCTCATGACTCTCCATGTCCAAGTATAAAAGTCGGTCAATTACATGCTTAGCTGATTTTCCATCTACTTGCCCATTTAAAAAAACTTTTCTGTTTTCTAAGAATTTTTGTTCTATTATATCTTCTACTTTACCTTTTTTGGTAGCCATATTTCAAATTATTAATTAATGGCTAAAAGTAAAATTATTTTTAAGTTCACAAAAATGAATTGTTGTAGAATTAACAAAAATCTTCTTTTAAAGAAAAAGACTTAATCTCTTGGTGTAACTTTAATGGAAATAAGGCACCCTATGTTTCCAGATTTTGTAAATTCACACCAAAAATTAAGCATGAGAAAGTACCTTATTATTTTATTGAGCTTCTTTTTTGCCTGCAGCCCAAACAAAGAACAATTAGATTTATTGGTTTTTAATGCAAAAATATACCAAGTGAATGAAGATTTTTCAACCACTAATGCTTTAGCCATTAATAATGGAAAAATTGTTAACGAAGGGGAATTGTCTCGGTTAAAAGAAAATTACATTTTTAAAGAACAATTAGACGCTGAAGGTCAATTTATCTACCCAGGGTTTATTGATGCGCATGCACATCTCTACTATTACGGTTTACAACTACAATATGTTGATTTATACAATACCAAAAGTTATGACGAATTAGTTCAGCGGGTAATTGATTTTCAAGAGGAAAATCAAAAACCCTACATTATAGGACGCGGCTGGGATCAAAATCTTTGGGAAAATCAAGAATTTCCTACTAATGATACGCTCAACCAACTTTTTCCAGATACCCCAATAAGCTTGAGTAGAGTAGATGGTCATGCGTTACTTTGTAATCAAGCGGCATTGGACGCAGCAGGAATAGACGAAACCATGCAAGTAACAAATGGGGCTTTACTTCAGGAAGACGGAATACTTACAGGAGTAATTATTGACGGACCAATGCCATTGATTTTTGATTCGTATCCAGAACTAACCGATGAAGAAGTTAAGCAAGCACTTTTAGATGCTGAAAAAGAGTGCTTATCTTATGGCCTTACCGGCATTGCTGATGCTGGTTTACCAAAACGAATCATCGATTTAATTGATACCCTTCAAACGAATGGTAAAATGCAATTACGCATATATGCCATGATAAGCAATAGCAAAGAAAACTTAGATCATTACTTAAATAATCCACCAATAGAAAAAGAAAAGTTAGTAGTGAAAGGGGTAAAGGTCTATGCCGACGGCGCATTAGGCTCTCGAGGCGCAGCTTTAAAATCGCCTTATTCAGATCGAGAAAATCATTTTGGAAATATGGTGATTGATTTAGATGATTTTCAGAAACTAGCTGAACGTATTTCCATTACCGATTTTCAAATGAATACCCATGCTATTGGTGATTCGGCTAATTCAGTGGTGTTAAAAACCTACCATAAAATCCTCGAAAACCAAACGGATAAGCGTTGGCGCGTTGAGCATGCTCAGGTAATGGATTCTCTAGAATATGAACTATTTTCTGATAATATTTTACCTTCGGTTCAACCTACCCACGCTATATCAGATATGCACTGGGCAGTTGATCGCTTAGGCGAAGAGCGAATTCAACATGCTTACGCCTATCAAAACTTATTAGATAGTGCTGGAAAATTAGCTCTTGGAACTGATTTCCCAATTGAAGGAATTGATCCTTTAATGACTTTTTTTACAGCAATAGCCAGACAGGATGAAAATTTTTCTCCGGCTGAAGGTTTTCAGAAACAAAACGCAATTTCCAGAGAAGATGCGTTAAGAGGAATGACAATTTGGGCTGCATATGCTAATTTTCAAGAAGAACTTATAGGAAGTTTAGAGATTGGTAAGAAAGCCGATTTTATCATTTTAGATCAGGATTTATTAGAAGTCCCTGAAAATGAAATTTTAAAGACTCAAGTCATAGGCACCTATATTGATGGAAATAAGGCTTATTGAAAAAATGATTCATCTTACATTAAACACTTTTGAAATTTTAGAGTCCTAATGACAAAAACTAATTGTTTATGCGAATTATTCCTGCCATAGATTTGATTGACGGCAAATGTGTCCGCCTTACAAAGGGTGATTATTCCACGCAAAAAACTTACAGTGAAAATCCGCTTGAAGTAGCTAAATCTTTTGAAGGTGCGGGAATAGAATATTTGCATTTGGTTGATTTAGATGGGGCCAAGTCTAAGCATATTGTGAATCACAAAGTTTTAGAACAAATTGCCACAAAAACCAATTTAAAAATTGACTTTGGAGGAGGATTAAAATCGGATGAAGATTTAAAAATTGCTTTTGAAAGTGGTGCCCAGCAAATTACGGGCGGAAGTATTGCGGTTAACCAACCAGAAAAATTTGAATCTTGGATTAAAACCTATGGTTCTGAAAGAATAATTTTAGGAGCCGACTGCAAAAATGAAAAAATTGCTATTAATGGATGGCACGAAGAGAGTGACTTAGAAGTTACTTCCTTTATTCAGTCTTTTGAGGAAAAAAATATAAAATATGTTATTTGCACCGATATATCTAAAGACGGTATGTTACAAGGACCAGCATTTGATTTATATGCCGAAATCTTACAAACTACGCCTTCCATAAAACTGATTGCTTCTGGAGGAATTTCAAATATGGATGACTTTTCACGTTTAAAAGAAATAGGTTGCGAAGGAGTGATTTTAGGTAAAGCCATTTATGAAAATAGAATTAGTTTGAAGGAATTGGAGAGTTTACTGCATTAATCTTAACTCGTAATTCTTTTTTTGTAGTAATAGGTTGTAGTAAT